>JARFRL010000102.1 GCA_029287275.1 Pontiella desulfatans | reverse complement strand
GCGAGATCCGCCTTGGTGGTCTGCTTCTGGTTCCACTGGCTGTGCTGAACCACAATGACCCGCCGTTTGATATCGACGCCCGCGAGGTCCGGGTCCGCTTGCAGCGCCCGCAGCCAGTCCGCCGTGATGTCCGACTGTCCGGCCTCCTGTACCCAGACCCGCCCTCCGCTCAGCAGGATCGGTTTCACCCGATCAACGACGCGCGTCACCGAAAGCGCCCAATCGCCGGTGCTGTTTCCGCCCTCCGCCTTGGGCTTATCCGCGTTGGTCCACGTGTCATCGCCCTCGGGGCCGAAAATCATTTCCAGCAGGCTGGTCGAGTCCCAGATCACCGCGCTTTTCTGCCGACCGTAGGCGTTCATTACGGCATAGACCCGCGCGTCCTTAAACTCCGGCCGCGCCAGCATGCAGCCGAGCGCCGCCATGGCGTGAAGATCATCCGCGTCGGACCGCCCGTCAAACTGCGCCAGCAGGATGTCCGCGTCTTTGTTGAAGGAGGCCCGCGGCTTCGCCGCCGGGCGCGGGTCTTGTTTCCAGCCGGTCCCGAGGAACGCCTCCAGCTTGGGGCTGAAGTTTCCGTCCAGATCGCCCGTTGCCAGCGCGAAGGCCATTCCACCGTCCGAGGCGTCCAGCCCCCCTTCCTTGTGTTTGGCGGTTGCCAGAAAACGGGAGTGCACCCAGCGGTACTCCTCGCAGGGGGAGTTTTTCAACCACTCCACCAGATCCCAGCGCAGGTATTTTTTCCCGCCGAATTTTTCCTTATATTGGTTGGTGGTGAAAAAGTAGCCCGCCCCGAGCGCGACGCAGTCGTCCTTGCCGCGCGAAGGCGAGCCATCGGCCAGCTTCCACTTGCCCGGCTTTTCATTCACCTCCGAATGGGAAACCAGAACGCAGTATTTCCGCTTGTCGGGATCGGCGCGCAAAAGGGCCTGATAAGCCACCTCGAAGGGGCCCGCCTGAACATACCAGAACCTGCTTCCCTCGTGGCTTTTGTTGATCTCCTCTTTCGCGTGTTCAATGGCGGCTTCCAGCTCACGCTGATCATCGAAAAAAACCGTTTCGTTAAAGCCAAACCGTTTCGCGCCGCCGATGGTGCTTTCGTAATTCTCGGCCTCTTTCCACTCCAGGCCGCGGTCCAATCGGTTGTTGTAGTCAAAATGGACCAGCTTGTCCTGCCAGCCCAGCTTGGCGAAAACGGCAAGCGCCATGGGCGTGGCGGCCCAGTCGTCCGGATCCACCAGATTCCCGTCGGAGCTCCAGCCGACCCGGTCGTTCTCGCCGGGGATCGGGATCGCGGACGCGCTTTGAAGCGTCCACGCGAACAACACGACCAATAAAACAATTCCAGTGGAACGGATTTTTCGCTGATGGCTCATGCCGACCTCCCTCTCTACGCTCCGGCCGCAACCGGCCGGAGCCCGCTCAGCGCTATTTTATCGCGTGGACATAGCCATCACCCGCGAGCACAAACACCTTATCGCGGTAGATACACAGCGTGGCTTCTTCCACACGCTGGCCAAGCTTGTAGATCCACAGCGGTTTTCCGGTGAACGCGTCGAGGCAGTAGAAGTTGGGCGTGTTGCCGGAGCCGATGTAAACGCGGTCGCTGGCAATGGCCGGGGCGGACAGGCCTCCACCATCTTCGAAGGCCCAGTGAATTTTCGCCGAGGCGGAATCCACGCAGTAAATGCGCGACGCGCTCGGGACGCCCCGCAGACCGACGCCCACGCGCGCGGAGTAGTAGGCGCGGTTTTTAAAGAAGGCGGGCGTCGCGTTAAAGTTGGAGAAATTCCCCGTGTGCGCCGGGTTGGTGTTGCCGTGGCTCAGGACCTCTCCCGACTTCGCGTCGAAATACATGAACACGTTGCTGTGGTGGGGAAGGTAGATTTTTCCTTCGGAGGCGATTAGCGTTCCCGAATCCAATCCGATTCCGTTTTTCTTCCATACGATCTCGCCGGTTTTTTTATCGAAGGCGTAAAGCGAGCCGCTCCAGGACCCGAAATAGACCAGGTCGCCGTCGATGGCGGGTTCGGCCGGCACCGATTTGGCGGTCGGGTAATCCCAGACAATGTAGCCCGTCTTGGCGTCCAAACAAACGCAATGGCCATTGACGGTCGGCACATACACCATGCCGTCGTCGTAGGCCGCCGAGCCCCAGACCCAGCCGCCGGGAATGGTCTGTTTCCACGCAAGTTCACCGGTCTCCGCGTCGACGGCATAGAAGAACCGCTCGCCGCCCTGCTGACCGGCGAACACCTTGCCTTCTCCTATCGCCGGGCCCACGGAAATCGCCGCGCCCATTTCAAACTTCCAGATTTCCTCGCCCGTTTCCGCGTCGGCGCAGAACAGGAAGCCGCCGGCGTTGCCGAAATAGACTTTCCCTTTCGCGGCCGTCGGCTTGGACTGATAGTAGGTGCCGCCCGAGAGCGTGTCGGTAAAGATCCGTTCCCCGTCCTCGTTTTCGAATGCGTTGAGCAGGCTGCGTTTCCACAGCACATCGCCCGACGCGCTGACGCGCCGCAGCCACAGGTCGCTGTCGTTCACGAGAACGGAATCTCCGGCAGCGACCAGATCGGCGTAGATCTGGTGCGTGGAAATCTGTTTGCTCCATTTGAGTTCGCCATCCAAGCTGACGCAGGCGAGCTTGCCATCGACCGTGCCGACCAGCAGCCCCTCGGAGGTCATGGCCGGTTTGGCGCGAACCCAGTCCGACAGCTCCGTTTTCCACAGAACGTCTCCCGACTGCTCGTCGAGGCAATAGAGGTGCTTATTGGCGGATCCGACATAGAGTTTTCCATCGACCAGCACTGGAACCGTGAACTGTTTGCGGGCGCCCTTTTCAACCAACGGCACGCGGGTTTCCCAGACCACGGCCCCGTCGGACTCGTTCAAGGCATAGAGAACGCCGCCATTGGAGCCGAAGTAAATTTTGCCGTTCACAATCGCGACTTCCGTGTTCACCGGGCCGTCCGCCTTGAACGCCCAAGCGACTCGCTTGCTTGCTGAGATGTCGAAATTCGGATCCACGGCCTGCGATCGGGGGCCGCCTAAATTGAGCGCGTAAAGATAAGAATCCGTCGTGCCCTGGAACACTCGGTCCTCCGTGATGACCGGTTCCGCGAGCACATCAATGTCCCCGACGTTGAGGTCCCACAGTTTCTGGTTGTTGTCCACGTCCGCGCAGACCAGACGGTTCAGGTTCTGGCATACGGCGGGATAGCCGTAGATGTCGTGCACGCCGAACGGATATACCGTGAACTTGCCGTTGCTGGCGACCGGGGCCACCTGGGTGCGATAGTCGATGTGCCCGGCGAATTTGCGGGAAAGCGTCTTGCCGGTTTTTTTGTCGATGTAGACCAGATTGCGCGCCTGCCCTTTATTGCCGCCGTGGCTGTTAACCTCACGGTAGATGATTTTGTCCTCCAGAATCACCGGCGACGACATGAGGGCCGGATATTTATAGATGCCCAGTAGCGGATGCGTTTGGGTGGATTCCCAGACGTCCTCTCCGGTTTCCAGATCCAGGCAGAGGCTGGTGGTGCGCATTCCAGGCGATGCCACGTACACGCGGTCTCCCTCCACGGCCGGACGGGCGTACCACCCCAGACCGACCGGGAATTTCCAGGCCAGCTCACCCGTTTTCGGGCCGGGCGCTTTGGTGTAGCCCGTATTGTGTTTATTGCCTTGGAACATCGGCCAGTCCGCGTCCATATCCCCGCCTTCGGGGAATCCGGCCGGATCGCCGACAAACGCTTTATAGATCGGGCCTTTTTCTTGCAAGGTTTGGAAAATCGCCTCCATGTCCTGATAGCCCTTGGTGAGCATTTCGCCCATTTCCTGAATCGCCTTTGCCTTGGCCGGGCCCTTGGCGCGGTTCACTTTGCCCTCTAGGGCGTAGTAGGCCTGATCCGAGTCAAAGAACGAATGGGTGTTGGCGCCCTGCTGTTGCAGACTGCCCAGCCAAAGAAACAGAAGCAAAGAGCGCTCCCGGTAATTCTCCTCGGTGGTTGGCAAGGTTTTTATCTCGACCCGCGCGCGGTCGATGTCGGCGCTTCCGCTCGACCGAAATTCGGTGGCGCCACATAATTGAGAGACAACGGATAAAAGCAGAACTTGATATAGTTTAATCTTCATGTGTATTCCTCGCTTGGTTCTTGTTTCACATTCATATCTTGACGACACGTCCTCAACAGGCGCGGTCATTCACCTAAAATTAAAGCTCCCGGATCCGGATGTTTTTGTACTGCGCAACGCCGCCGACCTTCCAGCGATGACCCGGGTGAAGCTGCAGGGCGACACGCCCCTTGTTTCCCGTGATTTCACGCACTTTTTCCGCGTCCCACGCGGATGGATCGTCCCATTTCTTATACCACGTCGAGCGGAGGGCCCGCGCGCGGTAGACGCGTCCGTCCATTTCCATGATTTTCACGCCGTTGATCCAAGTGGTGATGATCGGCTCGCCGCCCACGCAACGAATCTTCAGGGAGTTAAACACTCCGTGCTTCCAGATTTCATTGAATTCCGCCGCGCTGATCGCGTAAACCAGCCCGTCCTTCTCTAGAGCGTCATACTGGTCAACCGCCACGATCTCGATTGACCCGTCATCCAGCACCGTTTCGCTCATGGTATACGGCGCGGAAAAGAAACTCCCCGTGCCCTGTCCTAAAATGAATCCCATGCAACCGCCGTCATAGTAGTCGTTGAGTATTTGAAGGCCCTGCCCGCGTTCCGTACATCGCACTAAAACACCGGAGTCGCAACCCCAGTCGTTTTTAAAATCCAACGAGAGTTCGAAATCACCGTATTCGCCATCGGAGAGGAGCAACCCCCCCTTTTTTTCGGGCTGTACTTGAAAGCAGGTAATCGCCCCGTCTTGAACGAAGAAGTTTTCTTCGGTCGCGTGGTAACTATCCCCCGCGGGTTTTCGCATGATGTGCCAGCCGTTGAGGCTCCGCCCGTCGAAGATCGGCCTGCCCGCCGCCTCAGCCGAGCCATCCGCCAGAGCGCAATGAAAGGCGCATGACAGGCCGGCGAGAATGATCAAGGGAAAACCCGTCTTCATTCCGGATCACCGTTCCTCAATGTGCCCATTAGTTTTTCATTCAACTCCCGGGCGCTCGGCCAATCAACCCCGTTCGCCTGAAGTTCCGAACAGGTTGTCAGAATCATTTTGAGCCAACGTTCGTCGCGCCAAGGGTGCAGATCCAGCGGATCCACATATCCATGCGACTTCACAAACTCCCAGGTGGTCATCAGACTCCGGCGAAGCGTGTCCGCGTTGGATCGGGTTTCCCGCAGCCATTTCGTCCAATACGCCAGCTCTCCCGCCTTCGGATCACGTCCCAGCATTTCAACATAGGCCATCTGAACCACCGCCGCGGCTTCTTCGTCCGGGTAAGGCTGATCGCGATAGCCCTGCGGGTTCCGGGTATATTTGGGAGAGCGCGCCGCGCGCAAAACCCCGACCAGGCTCTTTTCCATCGGCTCGAATTCATCTTGCAGGCGACTGCTTCCAACGCCCGCCGGGTTAAACTGAAAGGCCTTCGCGGCATCCGGCAGCACGCCCATGAATCCATCCCCCCAGCCGGAGTGCGTCGCGTCGCAGGTATTGCCCATCACCTCGAAATCGTCGACCCCGTCCGCGACATAGCCATAGCCGACCGCGCCACCGCTCACATGGTTGTTAACGACCCGCGCGCCCAGCAAGGTCGTTCCCGCAAATCCGCCATTCCACGCGGGACCGCCCAGCGCGACGGCGACATGCATCCGACCGCCCAGCGCGAGCATCAGGTTGTCTTCCATCACCACGCCCCGATAATCGTAGACCTTCTTCTCCGCGTCCAACTCGTAATATTTGAACGGATCAATCAGCACGATGCCGCCGAGCATTTCGCGGGAAATCGACACGATCACATTGTCTCGCACCACCGACCCGGGCGCGCCCTGCAGCATCACGCCGTCATCGGTCACATCATAAATCAAATTGTTCACGATGACGGTATCGCGGCTGGCGGAAGAAATTCCGTCGCCCCAGCCAAACGCCTTCTCGAACGGAGACCGCCCGTTGCCGCGAATATCCGCTCCGGCCGCGAAAACCACATTGTCCTGAATGACAATGCCCTGGCCGCCTTCTTGCACATGAATGGCCCCCCAGCCGCCGGCGCAGCGACCGGCAATGACAATACAGGCGCGGATCTGCTGATCCACCGCCCCTTCGCCGCCGAAGGAAAGCATCGGCACCATATCCAGCACGCCATCCGGCTTACGGAATCCCGGACGGTTCCCGTCCAGAATCAACTTCGACAAAACCGCGCCGGGCACGCCATCCGCGTTAATCAGCGTGCCGACCGCCCCGTCGGCCATCACAATACGCGCGTACTCGGCGGCGGTCTTCGCGCCGACCGTCTCAATGCGCTGGCCCGCTCTCCGAAATTTAAGGCTCTCGCTGACGCGCACCACCTGCCCCGGGCGCAAGGCGATGTTTTCCCCCGCGTCCAGCCGCGCTTGCAGGGAATTCGTTTTTTCGGCTCCAGCGCAAAGCAACGGCCCCGTCAGCAACAGAACGTTGCACATCTTCAAACAGTTCGTTATAAATTTAGAGCGGTTCATATTCTATTTATTGCACATTGTTAACACCGACTCAAGGACGGTTCTTCAAATCTTGCGGATCGCGTGGATTTTTTAAAGGGACTAGATGAAACCACTGAAATTGGACACCATGACGCGAATAATTATTCCCACGCTACTCCTACTCATGCTGGGATCCTCGCGCGCCGAAAGCCGCCCCAACATTCTCTTGCTCTTAACCGACGACCAAGGCTACGCCGATCTCGGTTGCCATGGAAACAAGGACATCAACACCCCAACCATCGATCGCTTCGCGGAAGAAGGCGTCGAATTCACGCGGTTCTACGTCAGCCCGGTCTGCGCGCCGACGCGCGCGAGTCTGATGACGGGGCGCTACAATTATCGGACCGGCGTCACCGACACCTGGTTTGGCCGCGCCACCATGGCCGCGGAGGAATTCACGCTGGCCGAAGCACTCAAATCGGCGGGATACGCCACCGGGCTGTTCGGGAAATGGCACCTGGGCGACACCTATCCCTACCGCCCCGAAGATCAAGGGTTCGACGAAGTTCTGATGCACCGCGGCGGCGGGATAGGCCAACCCTCCGATCCGCCGGGCAGCAGCTACTTCGACCCCCTGCTTTTCCATAACGGAACAATGAAAAAGTTCCCCGGTTACTGCATGGATGTCTATACCGACGCGGTCGTTCAATTCATCGAAACCAACAAAAACAAACCCTTCTTCGCCTATCTCGCGACCAACACGCCCCACTCGCCGCTGCAGGTTTCCGACGCGTACGCGGATCCCTACCGCGAGAAAGGCTTGGCGGAAGAGACGGCCAAAGTCTACGGCATGATCACGAACATCGATGACAATTTCGGGCGCGTGCTCGCGAAGCTGGACGAACTGAACCTGACGGAAAACACCATCGTGATTTACATGAGCGACAACGGGCCGCGCGTCTTCAACGAGGACCGCTTCACCGGAACCCTGCGCGGCGCCAAAACCCAGGTGTTCGAGGGCGGAATCCGCGCGCCGTTTTTCATGCGCTGGCCGGAGCGTCTGGAAGCGGGAAGGAAAATCGAAACCATCGCCGCGCATATCGACGTCATGCCGACCTTGTTGGACGCGTGCGAAGTCGAGTCGCCGCGAAACGGCGGTTTGGACGGAATCAGCCTTCTGCCGCTCATGCGAGACGCGGAAATCGACTGGCCCAGCCGCGCCCTGTTTTTCCAATGGCATCGCGGCGACGAACCGACCTCCTACCGCAACTTCGCGGCGGTGACCCAAAAACATAAACTCATGCAGAACCAAAATCATCATAAAGAGAACGCCCCGATGAAGTTCGAGTTGTTCGACCTCCAGAACGACCCCGAGGAAAGCGCGGACATCGCCGACCGGCATCCCGAAACCGCCGCGAAAATGAAAGCCGATTACGACAAGTGGTTCGCGGACGTCGGCGCGACGCGCGGCTTCGGCCCCCTGCCCTCCTGGATCGGCACTCCCCACGAAAACCCCATGGTGCTCACGCAGCAGGACCGCCGCGGCGCCGAAGGCTGGGGCAACGGCAACTATCACCCGAACGCCTTCTGGCCCATCCGCGTCATGACCAACGGTGAATATACCTGCACGGCGCGTTTTTACGCCCCGCTGGAATCCAAAGGGCGCGTGTTTCTGAAAATCGGCGACCGCGTGTTCAGCGAACCAGTCGGCCGCGGAGCCAGCGAGCGAACCTTTGAACACGTCGATCTTAAAGAAGACGATTCAACCATCACGGCCTGGGCGAAGCTCGACGATCAAAACGTTTCCCCGCGCTTTCTAGACATTGAACTCAAGTCCCGCGACTAAAACAATAAAGGAGTCAACCATGCGGTATGCCCATCTTGGAAAAACAGGAATGAAAGTCTCGCGTCTGTGCCTTGGCACCATGAATTTCGGGGGACTGGCCGACGAAAAGGCCTCCTTCAAAATGATGGATGAGGCGTTGGAGGCCGGAATCAACTTCTTCGACACCGCCGACGCGTACGGCACCGAACGCGGCGAGACCGAAAACATTATCGGTCGTTGGTTGGCGCAAGGCGGCGGACGGCGCGACGCGGTGATCCTCGCGGCGAAGGTGTTTGGTCACTGCGGTCCCCACTATGAACGCTACGAGGAAAACAGCTTCAACGACGGGCTGTCGAAGTACAAAATCATCAAGCATTGCGAAGGCTCCTTGAAGCGCATGCGGACCGACCACATCGAGTTGCTTCAGATGCACCACATCGACCGCGACTGCGCGCATGAAGAGATGTGGGAAGGAATGGACGTTCTTCAACAACAGGGCAAGATTGTTTACGTGGGTTCGTGCAACTACGCCGGGTGGGACATCGCGGACTGTTGCTGGACCGCGAAAACGATGCGTAAGCAAGGCCTCTCCAGCGAGCAGAGTTTGTACAACCTCAGCAACCGAACGCTGGAGTTGGAAGTCATTCCAGCCTGCCGCCGGTTCGGCATGGGATTGATCATCTACAGCCCGCTCGCCGGCGGATTGCTGGGCGGCGCGGTGGAGAAGCAAAAGGAAGGCCGGCGCGCGTCGGAAGGAATGCAAGCCGCGCTCGCCAAGCACCGGCCCCAAATCGAAGCGTATGAAACGTTCTGCGCGGAGCTGGGCGAATCCCCGGCCAACATCGCCCTCGCGTGGTTGCTGCATAATCCGGCCATAACCGCGCCGATCATCGGCCCGCGCACGCTGGAACAGCTGAAGGAAAGCGAACGGGTTCCGGAGATCGCGCTGTCGGAAGAAACCCTTCGGAAACTGGATGAGATCTTTCCCGGCCCCGGCGGCGAAGCCCCGCAAGCCTACGCCTGGTAATCCGCGGGTTCGAATCCGCGCTAATCATAACGAATAATGAAACGAATCACGGTAATCTTTCTTCTTCTGGCCGCGGCGGCAGCCCCGTCCGCGCGGGGCGCCGATTCTCCGCCGAACGTGATCATCATCTTCACCGATGATCAGGGCTCCATCGACATGAACGTCTATGGAGCGAGCGACCTCGTTACGCCGAACATGGATGAGCTGGCGCGCCGCGGCACGCGCTTCACGCAGTTCTACGCGGCGGCGCCGGTGTGCTCGCCCTCCCGCGTCGGCTTATTGACGGGAAGAACGCCTCAACACGGCGGACTGAAAGGAAACGTCACGCCGGATTCCGCGGGCATGCCCTCCTCGCAGATCACCATCGCGGAGGAGTTGAAGAAGGCGGGATACGCCACCGCGCAGATCGGCAAGTGGCATCTGGGACACGCGGAAGACACCGCGCCCAACGGACAGGGCTTTGATTATTCCTTTGGGCATCTGGTCGGCTGCATCGACAACTATTCCCACTTTTTCTATTGGAACGGCCCCAACCGACACGACCTCTGGCGGAACGGCGAGGAGGTGTTTCACAACGGGGAGTTCTTCCCCGACCTGATGGTTCACGAAGCCGGCGGGTTCATGGAACAAAACCGGGAGAAGCCCTTCTTCATCTATTTCGCGCTCAACGCGCCGCACTACCCCTATCAGGGATCGCCGGAATGGCTGAAGCGGTATGAGAACCTGCCGTATCCCCGCGATCTTTACGCGGCCTTTCTATCGACCGCGGACGAACGAATCGGCGCGTTGCTGGACCAGGTGGACGCGCTTGGACTAACGGAAAACACCATCGTGATCTTCCAGTCCGACCACGGCGCCTCAACCGAGGTCCGCGCCCACGGAGGCGGCGGGAATTCAGGCCCTTATCGCGGCGCTAAATTCAGCCTGTACGAAGGGGGGCTGCGCGTCCCCGCCATCATCTCCTGGCCGGGCCGACTGCCGGAGAATCAGGTCCGCGACCAAACCGCGACGGGTTGCGACTGGTATCCGACGATACTGGAGCTGTGCGGTCTCGCGCCCGCCAATCATCTGATCGACGGCAAAAGCTTGGTTCAAATCATTGA
>JARFRL010000066.1 GCA_029287275.1 Pontiella desulfatans | reverse complement strand
TCCCACCAATCGCCGCCGCGCTCCGGCGCCGCCACGAGGCCGACGCATTGCGACGCGACGTCCTGAACGACGAACTGGCTGGTCTGCTTCTCGAGGGCGTGCTGCAGGCTCACGCCGGCGTCGACCGCGATGGCCGCCGCGTTCTTGGCGTGGCTCGCGCTGGAGACGTCGCGCGCGGCCAGCTTGCTCACGAGCGCGGCGGCGTCGGCCCGCGCCCGGATCCAGGTGGGCGGGCGGCGCTGAAGCGCGATCACGCACCGCTCGATCCGCTCCGGATCCACGACGCTCGCGAAATCGGCGAGCACGAGATCGGCTAGTTCGAGTGGCTGAAAGTCGGCCTTGTCCTTGAACAGTTCGTTGAGCGCGTCGCGTTTTTCTTCCACGGTTTTATCGCCGAGGGGCGTGACGGGAAAGGGCAGCGCGCACCGACCTTCCAGGTATTGAAAGCTCTGGGCGAGTTCGGTGGAGTCGAGCGCCGCGCCGAGCAGACAGGCCTCGGCCGGCGGAAGGCCGAGTTTGTTGACGGTCCATCCCATCCAACGGAAGTAGGAGAACACCGCCTGCGAGAGAAACCGCCGGTCGCGCGAGCCGAGCTCGCGGTGGCTGCGCAAATGGCTGTTGAGCAACGCGTCGGCGGGACGGCCCTCCTCGATCACGAGGCGGGAAATGTCCGGCAAAAGCGCGTCGAGCATTTCCGCGTGGCGGCGAGTTACTTTTTCGGGAAGAGGTTTTGGCTGGGTATGATTATCCATAAAGTCGCGTTTCGATATTGTGCCTGTTACCGGGGCTCGGTATGAAGTGCTTGATACTTGAGGAGGATGTGAATGTCAAAGGAACTTGGATATGTATTAGTGACCCCCTACACGTTGCGCAAGTCGCGCACCGGCGGGGTACTGGGTCGGCTGTTGAGCACCACCGGGCTCGATTTGGTCGCGGCGCGGATGTTCGGACCGAGCGAGGAACTGGTGCGAAGGCACGCGGAGTTGGTCCGCAACGAGGACGAAGTCTGGCCCGAGATCCGCGAGGTGCTCTCGGAGTACATCACGCGCGAGTTCGCTCCCACCGAGGACGGTCAGGTGCATCGCGTGCTGATGTTGCTGTTCGAAGGCGACAACGCCGTGCGCAAACTGCGCGACGCCATCGGCGGGTTCGAGGACTCGGTGGAAAGCGCCGACACGATCCGCGGCACCTTTGGCGACTACATCAAGGCCAACGACGGAACGATCACGTATTTCGAGCCGGCCGTGCTGGCCGCTCCAACCGCGGAGATCGCCGCGAAAACGCTCGAGCTCTGGTCGGAGTTCTCCGCCGCCGACGGCGGCATTCTCGACAACGCCATCCGCTTGGCCGACGAAGAAGACGTGCAAAAGACGCTCGTCATCATCAAACCCGACAACTTCACCTTCCCCAGCTCGCGGCCCGGCAACATCATGGACATCTTCTCGCGGTCCGGTTTGCGCCTCATCGGCGCCAAGCTGTTGCGCATGAGCCTCGCCGAGGCGTTGGAGTTCTACGGCCCCGTTCAGCCCGTCCTACGCGAGAAACTCGGCGGAATGGCCGTTGAGCGCGCCTGCAAGGTGCTCAACGAGGAGTTCGGATTCGAAATGCCCGCGGAGGTCACCGACGCGCTCGCGGGCTCGCTCGGCCCATGCTTCGGCGATCATCAGTTCTACAGCATCATGAATTTCATGACCGGCCAGTGGGCGCCTGATATCTCCGCCGACGACACCATCGCCGAGGGCAAGGTCCGCTGCATGACGCTCGTCTACGCCGGCGAGAACGCCGTCGAGAAAATCCGCGGCATCCTCGGGCCGACCGATCCGAGCAAAGCCGCGCCCGGCTCCGTCCGCAAGGAGTTCGGCACCGACATCATGGTCAACGCCGCGCACGCCTCCGACTCGCCGGAAAACGCGCTGCGCGAAATTGGAATCTTAAAAGTCGAAGAAGACACAATCAAACGGTGGTACGAACGCTACTACGCCTGAGGCGTGAGCCGCTCACGTTTAGATCGTCAAGCATCACGCACCCCGATGGAGAAGTAAACATGTGGAAAGAAATTGAAGCGGCCCCGGCCGACGCCATTCTCGGGCTCACCGAAGCCTTCAAAAAAGACGCCAACCCGAACAAGGTCAACCTGGGCGTTGGCGTGTTCAAGGACGATACCGGCGCGACGCCGATCCTGAAATGCGTCAAGGCCGCGGAAGTCAAGCTGGCCGAGACCGAAACCACCAAGGGATATCTGCCGATTTCCGGCAGCCCGGCCTACGCCGCGAACGTTCAAAAACTGCTCTTCGGCGCCGACTCCGAGGTGATCGCTTCCGGCCGCGCCGCGACCTGCCACACGCCCGGCGGAACCGGCGCGCTGCGCGTCGGCGCGGATCTGCTGAAAAAATTCAGCCCCGACGCGAAGTTGTGGGTCAGCACCCCCACCTGGGCCAACCATAAAGGCATCTTCTCCGCGGCCGGCTTCCAGATCAACGATTATCCGTACTACGATCCCGCGACCCGCGACGTCGATTTCGCCAGCCTGCTCGCCGCGCTCGAGAACGTGCCCGCCGGAGACATCGTGCTGCTGCACGTCTGTTGCCACAACCCGACCGGCGTCGATCTCATCGGCGACCAGTGGGACCAGGTGATCGCGATCGCGAAGGCCAAAGGCTGGACGCCGTTCCTCGACTTCGCCTATCAGGGTTTCGGCGACTCCATCGAGGAAGACCGCGCCGCCGTCGAGAAATTCGCCGCGGCCGGAATCGACTTCCTCGTCGCCAGCTCGTTCTCCAAAAACTTCGGGCTCTACAACGAGCGCACCGGCGCGTTGAGCATCGTCAGCCCGTCCGCGGCGGAAGCCGCCGTCGCGATGAGCCACGCCAAGACCACCATCCGCGTGAACTATTCCAACCCGCCCGCGCACGGCGGACTCGCCGCCTCGGCGGTGCTGGACGACGCGGCGCTGTACGACCAATGGATCGGCGAGGTCGCCGAAATGCGCGACCGCATCAAGGCCATGCGCTCCGCGCTGGTCGACGG
>JARFRL010000464.1 GCA_029287275.1 Pontiella desulfatans | reverse complement strand
TCGACGGTGTCCTTCAGGTCGTCCGACCGGCCGGCGGCGCGCAGGTCCGCGTGCATTTCAACGTTGATCACGATGTCCTGCTTCTCCCGGCGTTCTTCCGGAAAAATGCCGATGATGCAGCGCAACGCCAGATCGCGAATGAAAATTTTATCCATGGTTAAACTCCGTTTCCCAATAGATGCTGCCCGCCGTCCACGTAGATGACCTGTCCGGTGCAATAGTCGGCCTTCAACAAAAAAAGGGCGGCCTCGGCGATATCCGCGGGGCTGGGAAACAGCTCCAACGGAACCTTTCCCGCCATTTCAGCGAAGCCCGTCCCGTCGCTCCCCGGCGGCGGGAGGATCGGCCCCGGCGCGACGGCGTTCACCCGAATTCCGGGAGCCAGATCGAGCGCGGCGAGCTTCGTCAACTCCTCCAACCCTTTTTTGGAGATCGAATAAGGAAGGCAGGCGGCGTCGTTGGCGCGCACGCGCCGATCGAGCAGATTGATCACCGCGCCGGTCTGGGCGCGCGCCGCGAATTGACGCATGAGTTCCATGGGCGCGAGCAGATTCACGTTGAGCTCGCGTAGCGCGCGCTCGGGCGTCGCGTCGGCCAAGCGGTCCTTCGTGAACAACGAGGCGTTGTTGATCAGGATATCCAGCGGGCCCGCGCGTTCAATCAGCGCGGCGCATTCCGCCATCGACTCGAGGTCGGCCCGCTCCGCGTGGGGAGAAAGCGCCTTCGCCGCGGCCTCGGAGTCTCGGTAGTGAACCACCACTTCCACGCCCTCGGCTTGAAGCGCCTCGACGATCGCCTTGCCGACGCGTACCGCGCCGCCCGTCACCAACGCCCGTTTTCCTGTGAGAATCATGCCGATCACCTTACCCGCCCTTTTCAGACATTGGAAGTTTCGCCTTTCCTTTTTCCGCGGTCTGGAAAAAAATGCTTCTTCTAACGGAGATGACCCCATGATTCATAAAATCCTTTTCACGCTGCTCGCGGCGCTCGCGCTCACCCCGGCTCAAGCGGAGCGCACGAACGACACGCCGCTGGTTTACGTCATCCCGGTCAAGAAAATGATCGAGCCCGCCTTGCTCTACGTCATCCGCCGCGGCGTTGACGAGGCGACGCGGCGAGACGCCGACGCCATCGTGCTTTCGATGGACACCACCGGCGGGCGGGTCGATTCCGCGGTCGCGATCGTGGGCGCGCTCGGCCTATCGGAGATCCCCGTTTACACCTTCGTGGAACGCGAGGCGATTTCGGCGGGCGCGATGATCGCCCTCGCGACGCCCACCATCTACATGAAGCCCGGCTCCGTCATCGGCGACATCACGCCGATCTCCATGGGGCTCACCGGCGGCGTCAACGAACTTCCGGAAGCCGTGGAGGAAAAAATGACCTCGTACGTCGCCGCGCATGTCCGCTCGGCGGCCGAGCAAGGCGGCCACGATCCGGAACTAGCCGAGGCGATGGTTCGCCGCGCCATCGAGTACAAGGTCAACGACGTGGTGATCAGCAAAAGCGGAACCGTGCTGACGCTCACCAGCGCCGAGGCCGAACAATTGGTGGGCGACGAACAAAAACCCCTGCTCTCCGACGGAACCGTTAAGAACATTGAAGAGATGC
>JARFRL010000458.1 GCA_029287275.1 Pontiella desulfatans | reverse complement strand
ACTGTTCCTAACATGTATGTTGCCCTTTGTAGTTTTTCGCCCGCATGTCCAACAAGTTTTTTGCTAAGTTTTTTTTAGTATGAAGTACTAACTTCAAACTTTGGCATCGATTCCCCCCTGCTTCCGCCCGCGCTTCGCCGCGCGAATCCGGACCTCGGCGCTTTTCACAGAACACGCCGCGCGGCCGGATATCTTACGCGCCGCGCGCGCTTTTCTATTTTTCGGCGGGGGCTAAATAGGGGTCGGTCCTATGAAATGATGTTTTTTATTGACGGCCGGCGCGATGGCGGTAGTTTCGCGGCATGCCAAGGAAGCCACGAATCGAGTACGCGGGCGCGGTGTATCATGTGATGTGCCGAGGAAACAGCGGCGCGGACATCTTCCTGTCGGACGCCGACCGAGCGCTGTTCATGCAAACACTGGACGAGGCGTGTGATCGGTGCGGCTGGAAGGCGCACGCGTTCGTTCTGATGAGCAACCACTATCACATTCTCCTGGAAACACCGGAACCCAACCTGGTGGCTGGGATGAAGTGGATGCAGGGAACCTATACCCAGCGTTTCAACCGTCGGAACGATCGGAACGGGCATCTGTTTCAAGGGCGCTACAAAGCGTTGGTGATCGACGGCGGCAAGGGAGAGTATTTTTCGACGGTCGCGGGCTACATTCACTTGAATCCGGCGCGCGCGCGGTTATTCGATCGGAGTGGCGGCGGGCTTGAGGAATACGCATGGAGCAGCTTTCCGCTCTACCTGAACCCCTCGGAACGTCCGGACTGGCTACGCGTGGAGCGGGTGCTAGGTAATTTCCAATGGAAGGACGACTCCTCCGGGCGGCGCGACTATGGCCGCCACATGCGGACGCGGGCGCGGGAGATGGCGGACCTTGACGACCCCGAAAATCTCGACGCGGGATGGAAGGATATCCGCCGGGGATGGTTCCTCGGTGATGACGCCTTTCGTGAAGAGTTGATGGATCGCATCGGCAACGTCATGTCGGGCAAGCAGCGCGGTTCTTTTTCCGGGCAACAGGTGGAGGGGCACGATCTAGTCGAGGCGGAGCGGCTGGTGCGAAGGGGATTGGACGCGTTCGGCTTGAATGACGCGGATTTAGAGAATCTGAAAAAAAACTGTCCGGAGAAATACGCCATCGCCTGGCTGGCTCGCCGCAATACCTGCGTGAAGAATCAATGGATCAAGGATCGTCTGCGCATGGGCAAGGCCACCAACTTTTCCTCCTTCCTTGCTCGGATGGAATCCAGACAGTTCGGCGTGCCCGAGTTCGAGCGCGTGAAAAACATCATTTCATAGGACTGACCCCTATTACGCGCTTCCCATGAGGGGCGGTTTTCGATAGGTTTTTCGAATGCCCGAACGACCCGTTATTCAGATGCTGCCGGACCAGGTGATCAACAAGATCGCCGCGGGCGAGGTGGTGGAGCGCCCGGCCTCGGTGATGAAGGAATTGTTCGAAAACGCGCTGGACGCGGGGGCCACGC
>JARFRL010000408.1 GCA_029287275.1 Pontiella desulfatans | reverse complement strand
CTTCAACGCCTTCGCGCTGAAGTTCGCGGCGGGCTGGGCGTCGACGCGGAGGCCATATTCCGCGAACTCCGCCGCCGTGCCGCGACCGCAAACCATGATTTTCGGGAGGACGCGGTAGTCGATGCGTTGACGCTGAACGATCTCCATGAACGACCGAACGGAGGAGGGGGAGGTGACCACCAGCCAATCAAAGGATTCGAGATCCAGCGCGAGGCCGAACCGGCTTCTCAGCTTGATCAACGGATACTGAATCGGATGGCCGCCCAGGTCGCGGGTCAGGTCGACGGCCTTGCGCTGAATCGCGGCGGAGCAGGTGAGCAGCACGCGTTTCCCCCGCAGCGCGCCGAGGTCGGTTTTATAGCCGTACGAAGTAATGTCGCCCACGATGATCAAACCCGGCTGGCGAACGCAATGATCCTTCGCGTGCGCCGGAAGCTCGGCGAGGGGCATCTTGAAAATCCGCTCATCCTCGCCGCCGGCGTTGTAGATGATCGCGGCGGGCGTGTCGGGCGCGTGTCCATCCTCGAGCAGTTGCGCCGCGATCCGGTCGGTGGCGCGGATCGACATGTAGTAGATGGTCGGAAGTTGGTCCTTCATCGCCGCGTCGCAACGCTCGAGTCCGCCGCCATGCACGCGGGGGGTGAGGGCCACGAAGCCGCGCGACACGTCGCGGCGCGTCAGCAACATGCCGGTGCCGGTCGTCGCGGCCTGCAGGGCGCTGATGCCGGGAATGACGCGGAAGGGAACGCGGAGCTTCTCGAGCGCGGCGGTCTCTTCCGCCAACCGACCGTAGATGCCGGGATCGCCGCCCTTGAGCCGGACGTCGCGCTTGATTTGGCGCGCCTTTTCACAAATCAGTTTGGTGGTTTCATGCTGCTCTTTGCTATGCGCGCCGCAGCGCTTCCCGACGTCGATCGCCTCGGCGGTGGGCGGAAGCTCGTCGAGCAGGGAGGCGTCGATGAGCGAATCGTAGAGGCAGACGTCCGCGGTTTTCAGCGCCCGCAGCGTGGCGACGGCGCAGAGATC
>JARFRL010000378.1 GCA_029287275.1 Pontiella desulfatans | reverse complement strand
GTCATCGCGCTGTTGGTTTGGCTTTGCACCTGGGGACTGGTTCCGCTGGACGCCGGCTGGACGGCGTTGTGGCCCAGCGCCGTCGCGTTGATTTCGGTCTTCCTGTTGAACCGCGCGATCAGCGGGCTTCTGCTCGGCGCCTCCGCGGGGCTGATCCTGATCGCCAACGGAAACCCGCTCGCCGCGCTCGCGATCGGGGTGATGGATCAACTCGTTCCCGCGTTGGGGAGCGCGTGGAATCTGAGCGTGCTGATGTTCACGCTGCTCCTCGGAGGCTTCGCCGCGTTGCTGGAAAAGGGCGGGGGCGTTCAGGCGCTGACGCGCGGCTGGCTGGGCGCGAAGGCTCACGGCGGACGGCACGTTCAATGGAGCGCGTACGGGCTGGGGTTGGTCTGCTTTTTCGACGGACTCGCGAACAGCATGCTCGTGGGGAAATCCATATCGCCCATGGCGGAGCGCGTCGGCGTGTCGCGGCAAAAGCTCGCGTACATCGTGGACTCCACCAGCTCGGCCGTCGCCTGCGTCGCGGTGATTTCCACCTGGATCGCGTATCAACTCTCGATGATCCGCGAGGGATTGGCGCAAGCCGACGTCGCCGGCAATCCGTTCGGCCTCTTTCTGGGCTCGATTCCGTTCAACTTCTATTGCTGGTTCACGCTGGTCCTGCTCGCCGTCGTCATCGCGCGGAACTGGAACATCGGCCCGATGCGTGCCGCCGAGAAAGGCGCGGGGACCGCCGACTTGGAAACCGCCGCGCCGCCCGATCAATCCAGCTTACCCGCGGTTCTTCCTTTGTTGTTCCTGATCGTCGGGCTGTTGGTCGGCCTTTATATCGACGGGGTGGAGGGCGCGTGGACGCCGTTGTCGTTCGAGAAAATCTCCACCGCGTTTGGACGGGCCAACGCCGCGTCGGTGTTGGTGATCGTCAGCGCGGCCGCGTGCGTTCTGGCCTACGCGTTGAACGCCGCGCTGATTAAAAAGGCCGGGGGAAACGCGGGCGTGGTTTTCGCGGGCGGCGTGTTGAAGCTGCTTAAACCGGTGTTGATCCTCGTTTCCGCCTGGCTGCTGAGCGGCGTCCTCAAGGAGCTGAAGGCGACCGAGGTGCTGACCGCGCTGCTCATGGGCAACTTGCCCGCCGCGTTTTTCCCGGCGCTCGTGTTCCTCGTCGGCGCGTTGATTTCGTTCAGCACCGGCACGTCGTGGGGCACCATGGGCATTCTCATGCCGCTCACGTTGCCGGTCGCGCTGAACTACAGCGACGGCGCCATCGCCCCGCAGATTCATGGAACGATCGCCGCGGTGTTCAGCGGCGCCGTGTTCGGCGATCACTGCTCTCCGTTCAGCGACACGACCATCGTTTCCTCCATTTCGTGCGGCATCGAGCCGATGGACCACGTCCGAACGCAAATGCCCTACGCGTTGATCGCGGCCGGCGCCGCCATCTTGCTGGGGTTCCTGCCGGTCGGGCAAGGCCTCGATCCATTCGTCGCGCTGGCTCTCGGAGCGGGCGCGCTCGTCGCGGCGCCGTTTGTTTTCAGGAAGAGGGGGCGCGATGAAACCGCGTGACGCCGAATCGATCGCGAAGCGCAACACGCGCTGCTTCAT
>JARFRL010000346.1 GCA_029287275.1 Pontiella desulfatans | reverse complement strand
ATCGCCCAACCACTAAAACGGTCGGTTTACATATAGATCGCTAGATTCGAGCTTTTGTCCGCGACTTACCAATGCAGGATGATTCTCGACCTAAGTTCAGGTAGAGAACGTATCAAACTTTATTTGTAGGACATATGATATTAGTAAAAACGGAGAAATTTTCGTGAAACCACGGAATCACCCGCGCACGCTTTATATATGAACAATTAGTATGTGTTTTACTCTTTCCCGTCTAAAGCGTTTTTCATGCGAGTCCGGTCGTAAACAATCCGAGCGTTAAAAGCGCGATCACCGAAAATATCGAAGGATATTTCGGTGATCGCTAATGATCCCTTCCTGTTTTTTAGAACAGGTCTGATGATTTAGATCTCGTCGTCTTCCAACGGACGCTTCCCTTCAAACGCGCCCCATTTCATAAATTTGTCGTAGTTTTTGAGCATCTTATAAACCTCAGGATCGTAATCCGGGTTTTTCTTGGGCAGCCGCGCGCCCACTTCGCCGAAATAGTTCATCATTTCGCCGAAGAGTCTCTTGTGGGTTTCCGGATACTGCTTGGCGACATTGCTCACTTCTCCCGGATCTTTAGACAGATCAAACATCATGGGGATATCCGGGCTTTCGTAAAAATGCATGACTTTGGTGTCGCCGGAAATGATGGCCGAATGCGGGATTTCTTCGCGATAATGCGGGACGTGGAAATAGAGGTTCCGGTTTAGAAAGTTTTCATCCGGCTTCTGGCCAGACATGTATTTGGCGAGGCTGACGCCGTCGATGTCCCGCAAGCTTGAAGGATCTCCGCCCGCCCACTCAAGGAAGGTGGGTAGGAAGTCGTAGTTCGCGACGTTGCCCTTGAACACCGCGTTCTTCTTAACCGTCGGCCCCTTGACGATCATGGGAACGCGGACGCCCCCCTGCCACGCCCACCACTTGTGGCCATGCAGAGGCTGTTTAAGGCCCGGGGTGAGCTGGAGCGTGTCATGACGATATCCGTTGTCTGATACGACCACGACATAGGTATTGTCCTCAATTCCCAGCTCCTTGAGCTTGTCGAGCACGGCACCGATTCGGCCATCAAGATCCTCGCCCATACCCAACCAGGCGGCGGGATCGTTTCTCATCTGAATCTTTTTTCGACTCTTCTTGTAGTATTCCTTTAGAAGCGGGTGGTTCGCGTATTTCTCGCGAGTCTCTTCCAAGCACTGTCGTCCTTCGTGCATGGCATAGTGGGAGATTTGGCAATAAAAAGGATTTCCCGCCTTCACCTGATCTTCGATGAAGCCAATGGCCTTTTCCGTAATGCTGAACATCAACTTGGGATCGGTCGCGTAAACTTCAGGATCCTTTGGAGTGCCCGGCTTATTGTCGGTCTCGCCATCGTGCAATACGTAGCCTTCCGCTCCGGGATCGGTATACATATGCCATTTTCCAATGTGAGCGCTGACATAGCCCAGCGGTTTGAGGGCTTCAGGAATCGTAAGCGCGTCCGAGGCGAGGGATGGAGCGGCCGTGTTGGGTACCACCGGCAGGTTTTGATACTGTCTTCGCGTGTCGTAGTCGCCTTCCGGCTGTTTTCCAAGAACGAGTGTATATCCACTTCGCGGGCAGGACTGGCCGGTTTGCACGCTCACGCGGGCCGGCGCGCACTGATGCGCCCCATAGGCATTGCTGAACTTCATCCCTTCCTTGGCCAAATTTTCGAGATTCGGCATCTCCAGGATCGGCATGAAGGAATTCTCCACGGATTCATCCATGGAAATCGGCGAACCGTTCCAAGCCCAGTCATCAAGATACAGCAGAACGATGTTCGGTTTTTGCTGAGCGGCGATTCCACTCGCCGCAACCATGCAAGCCATCATGAACACGGTCGTTTTCTTTAATATTTTCATCATACTCCTACCATTTGTTTTTATTCCGCGCCTCGTGGCGCTTTCAAATCAACGCGATGTTTCCCGCGGGAAGTCGCCATTTCCAATTAAAAGGGCCGCGTCTTGAACCGGAAACGCATTGAATCGCGGCCGCGCGCACCATTTCATTCGGTGAACAGCAGAGCGGTCTCGGTAAGCAACTGGCTGTTTTTTCATGGTCATGCTTCTTTGAGAAAGCCTACTTTTCTTTTATTTATTTTGCGCTCTCTTCGCGTATTTTTTGTTAATGACGTCCTGAGTTTCCTTTTTCACTCCAAGTGCTTGTCCATCTCGCCCGGCCCCTTCCCCGTTGTTCAGCACACTGTTCCAATCCAGATAGTGGGTGCGCGCCAGCAGCTGCGGGTTGTAATGCTTGTCCAGAACGGCGGCATAGGCGATCCAGTGCGACTCGGCATCTTGGATGTGGGCAATCGATTCTTCATGCAGCTTTTCGTATTGGTTGTCGAAGTCTGATTCGCGGTAGACCCAGTATTTAGCCGCGCAGCGCTGTTTGTCGGCGTAGTAGCGACCGAGCAGCGCCATGCTTTCGAT
>JARFRL010000315.1 GCA_029287275.1 Pontiella desulfatans | reverse complement strand
ACCAACTGGAGCCCTTCCGCGTCCAGCGCCGCCAAAACCGGCTTCGCCTCGCCCGCGTCGATCAAAACGGCCTTGCCGTCGCGACAGAGTAGATAGTTGAAGGTCTGGTAGGTGCTCATCAGCACCTGAACCACCAGCAACGCATACTCCCCGAACTGGAATCGAGAATGAATCATGTCGGGTACTTAACCACGAAAATAATTCCGCGCAACGAATTAATGGAAAGCAACGAATCGTGCGGCGGAATGGATTCGTTGCTTTCCATTCATTCGTTGCTCAATAAAACACGGCCAGCCAAATGGTCTTCTCCGTCGCGGAGGTTGAATCAACTCGGTGCCGTTGATGGGCTGGAATCAAAACGTGGTCGCCGGGGTTCAGTTCAATGGCGTGGTCCTCGAACGCGAGAACCGCGGAACCGGAAAGGAGCAGCACCCACTCGTGCTGATCCTGGTCGTACCAGAAATCCGCGGGCGAAGCGTGCCCGTCGGAAACGATCCGCTCGATCCGAACAGGATCGTTTTCCGCGAGCACATCGACGAGCTCCTCGGGCAACGCGTCCGGAATGTCCGCGAACAGATTCATTCCTCGCCCAACAGGAGCCGCAAGACGGTGTTGGCCTGCATGTGGGCGGCGATCCCGACGCGCGGCGCCATGAGGCCGCGCCCGGGCTCCGCGCCGGTCTCGAGATCGCCGACGATGTAAACGCGCGCGCCCATTTTCCGAACGCCGATCGTTTCGCCGGAACCGTAGCCGGCCAGCCCGGAGGCCGCCACGATCGGCGCGCTTTTGAAACGCTGCAAGATCATCGCCTTCTGGTCGGCGCGGTCGAACGCCTCGACCATCACGTCCACTTCGCCGAACAGCGCGTCGAGGTTGTCGGGCGCGACGCGGACTTCGTGGGACGCGTAGGTCACGTAGGGATTGATGCGTTTCAGATTCGCCTCGAGCGCCGCGGCTTTCGTCTGGCCGAGTTGATCGATGAAGTATTGCTGCCGGTTCAGGTTGCTCGGCTCCACGACGTCGAAATCCGCCAGAATGAGTTTCCCGACGCCGATCCGCGCCAGCGCGACCGCGATGGCGGAGCCGAGGCCGCCCAGGCCCGCGATGCCCACCGTCGCGTTTTTTATTTTCGCGTGAACGCCCGGCGTGTGGCGCGACACCATCAGCGCCTCCAGCTCGTCGGCCGGGGGAATCTCGCCGCGGCGAATCAGGTTGACCGCGTCGCCTTCTTTAAGCGTCACGTCCTCCGCGGCCGCGGCCCCGTTGTAAATCAGCACGTCGGCGCCCGGCTTTTCCGCGTCGCGCAACGCGCGCAGCGTGGTTCCCGCCGCGATCTCGACGGCGCGTTCGTTCAAGGTGATTTTCATGCCTACTCTCTTAATGATTATTCTTTCCGCCGTCGATGGTTTTATCCACCATGCGCCACTAAGGAGAACCCATGCTTAAGCGCACCAAGAATTTTTTAAGAACCACGATCCTCGGCGGCGTGATCGTCATTCTGCCGACGATCATTCTGATCTTCGCATTCAAATGGCTTTTCGGGATCGTGGGCAACGCGATCAAACCCCTGTCCGATCTGGTGGTTTCGAACATTCCCCTGCCGAGTAAATACGACGAGATGATCGCCACGGCGATCGTGCTGGGCGTGATCATCGCCGGCTGTTTTCTACTTGGCCTCATGGTGCGCACGCGGCTGGGGCAATGGGTATACAACGGCCTCGAGCGTAGCGTGCTGAGCAAGGCGCCGGGCTATAAAATGGTGAAGGAGACCGTCAATCAGTTTCTCGGCAAGAAGCAGTCGCCCTTCTCTTCCGTCGCGCTGGTCCGGATCTTCGAGAACGACACCAAAGTCACCGCGTTCATCACCGACCGCCACGACGACGGCACCGTGACCGTGTTCGTGCCGACCGGCCCGAACCCGACCTCGGGCTTCATCTACCACCTGAACGAA
>JARFRL010000257.1 GCA_029287275.1 Pontiella desulfatans | reverse complement strand
GGGGGTGAGGGCCACGAAGCCGCGCGACACGTCGCGGCGCGTCAGCAACATACCGGTGCCGGTGGTCGCGGCCTGCAGGGCGCTGATGCCGGGGATGACGCGGAAGGGCATGTTGAGTTGTTCCAGCGCTTCCGTCTCCTCTGCGAGGCGGCCGAAGATGCCGGGATCGCCGCCCTTGAGCCGGACGACGCGCTTGCTTTGGCGCGCCTTTTCACAAATCAGTTTGGTGGTTTCGTGTTGCTCTTTGCTATGCGCGCCGCAGCGTTTCCCGACGTCGATCGCCTCGGCGGCGGGCGGAAGCTCGTCGAGCAGGGAGGCGTCGATGAGCGAGTCGTAGAGGCAGACGTCCGCGGTTTTCAGCGCCCGCAGCGTGGCGACGGCGCAGAGATCCTTGTCGCTCACGCCCGCGCCGGCGAAGGTGACCGCGTGGGCGAAGAGGGCGCGCAGCGCCATGATTCGCTCGTCGCCCGCGCGGAACGTGACCGCGAGATAACCTTGGCCTTCGGGCACCTCCAATTCCTCGAGCGGAATCCATTCGGTGATCCGTTCCTCGATGCCGAGGCGGTTCAGCGCGGCGCCGGCCATCACGACGATGTCGTAGTCGCCGTCGTCGACCTGCGCGACGCGTTCCTCGATATTGCCGCGGATGGTTTTCTGAATCCCGTTGGGGAAGCGTTTCGAACAGTATGCCTCGCGCCGTTCGGAGCTGACGCCGATAACGGGGTTTTCGGGCAGCTCGCAAATGGCGCGTCCCTGCGCGAGAATCAGCGCGTCGCGCGGCTCCTCGCGCCACGGCAACCAGAACCAGTCGATTCCTTCCGGCATCGGCTCGGGTAGATCCTTCGCGCTGTGCACGGCGAGATCGACGTCGCCGCGCAGCAGGGTTTCGTCGAGCTCGCGCGTGAAGAAGTCGGCCGGGCTGTCGCGCAGATCGATGGTCCGATCGGTATCGCCGACGGAGGTGATGGGAACCATCTCGAAGGCGATTCCCTCGAGCAGGCTTTCGAGTCGATCGAGCGCGCCGCGGCACTGCGTGAGCGCCAAGCTACTCGGCCGCGTCCCCACCTTTAAGGTCGTTGGTTTCATAGGGAGAAACTTTACCGTTTCAAATCCCGAATGCAATGCGGGTCGTCGTGGTTTTAGGATAGCAACCGGCCGCGGGAACATCAGGCCGAAAAAATACTAGCAATAATTACGAAAAACGATAAATACAAACACTTACTGTCAAAGAGCGGAAAGGGATAAAAATCGACCTTGGATTCCGCGAAGGAGGTGCGCGGAGGGTGGTTCGGGGATCTTATCGAGTCCCTTTTCGGGTGTCCATTAAACGGGGGTTACTTCAGTCCTTCTATGAAATGATGTTTTTTTTGTCGTCACGGATTCAACCCTTTCTGCGCTTGCCCATGTTCGGGGTTAATGGTGGTTAGCAAATTATTTTGCTCTTGATATATTTCTCAACGCAGTTGCAATTGCGCCTTCTGTTTTTTTTTGTATGAATTTGGCCATAACGGGGGAGATCACGATCCATGGGGCAAAGCATAGGAATGGGGTTAAGCCAGCATTGATGTCGTGTTTCGTGAATACGAAAAAAGCGGTCAAGCCCAACCCTAGGGCTGGAGGAAAAAAGTAGAGGAACTTTTTCATAAATTGAACTCCTCCAAGCTCACCGGTGAATTCCAGATTATCTTCACTAACAATTAGTTTTCCTTTAGTAAGGCCTTTTATTGGATCTTGTTTAGTGCTGGTCATGCCGGTGCCTGCAACAGCCAGCTCGGATTGACCATTTTGATTAATCTGGAACCCATTGGTGGCAAAGATGTATTTCGCCAATGTCATGGCTGAATCTAAATCTCCGTTGAACTCAATAGACTTTTGATATTTGATCATCTTTTTTTCCTATTGCTACCAGTGTCATATGTGGAAAGGTTTCCGTATATGCCCCTTATGGAATGGATTGTGTGAACCATTCCCTTCGGTCATTATTTTTGTTCCAAAAATTATCATGCTGCGCATGGCCAATATGCCCGCCTTAAAAAGGTAAACATGGGAAACGCGCGTTTCACTTTAACGAGCTTATCTAAAAATAAACAAGACGTATGACTCGCATTGTTAAGAACTTTATCGCGAAAAACAAGAAGCAATTTATACCTGACTAAAACCATGAACTTATTAATCAAGTCCCGCGCTGTTTTCCGGGGTCGGGGACCCCGGCTACAAGCGAACCCGCCGCGGGCGCTTCGTCGAAGCGGCCCTACCTTTTGGATCCGGCAACTGAATCGTGACAATCTGGAGAAGCAGGGAAATTGTACTCACGCGCAATCGCGAAGCGCGCTAAGTTCTTTTCTCCGAGGCTTCGCGTCTTAAACGACCGAAGGGAGTGAGCGTGATGATTCCCGTCGGGATGGAATGGCCCCGTCATTGCATTATTCCGACCGACCGCCTTTCTCGCGTTCCTTCGCGGTCAATAGGCAAGCCCTGTGGTGCTTGGTCAGGCGTCCACGCCGCGGGGCCGCCATGATGGCGGCGATACGGAAAGAAAGGAACGCGTGGGCGAAGGGGCCGTCGCTTGGACGGTACGCGACGAGACGGCGCGACGCTGTTTATTTCGCGGGGCCGACGACCACTTGAATGGTTTCGCCCGCGAACTCGACGGTTTGTCCGGCGCGGATTTTGGCGCGCTTGCGCGATTCGAGTTGGCCGTCGACGGAGACCAGGCCTTGCGCGACGACTTCCTTGCCTTCGCCGCCGGACATCACGAGGTTCGCGGCTTTGAGCAGTTTGCACAGTTCGATGTATTCGTCTTTGAGCGCGAATTCCATGGGATTACAGCCCGGATTTTTCTCTGAGCTTTTTAACGAGCTCGAGATGTTTGAACGGTTGGCGGCGGCGGTGGTAGAGCGAGTCGACCTTTTCCTCGAGGGCTTCCCAGTCCTCCGCGGTGGGCGGGGTGTCGTAGTCCCAGAGCTCCTCGTCGGAGCGTTTGAACTGCCATTTGATGACGTTGGGACCGTGGAAGGTGATTCGGACCTTGCGTTTAACCCGGTCCTCGAGTCTTTCGGTCCATTCGATGTCGGCTTTCAACAGGTCTCCTCGAGGGGATTATTTCGAGTTGAACCAGCGACCCGCGGTGCCGGCGATCAGGCACACGCCCGCGATGATGATCCCGATCAGCGGGAAGACCATGCGCTGTTGCCGCATGTTGACGTCGATCTCGGCCTGATTCCGCAGCGCGAAAAACAGCGCGATGGACACGGCCAGCGAAATAATGGCGACCCACCAAAGCAGGGCGTTCGGTTGAAAGGGGCTTTTACTTTTCATAGAGATCGCATTTAGTAGGAAACACTAGGTCTAATCAAGGAGAAACCCGCTTTATATCCTCGGTCTTTAGCCAGCCCTGTTTCCCGTCGTATTCGAGTTCCACCCAGCCCTTCGGATCGGTGTTTATCTGTCGGGTCAGCGCGCCGAGCGGCGGTTTGTAATGCGCGGTGCTTCCTTCCACCGGCCCGAACAGCGCGGTGGCCTCCGTACGCGTGACCACCCACTCCGGGTTCAACTTCAGTTGGCGCCAATGCCACCAGCCCGCGCCCGAAAACGCGAGCGCCGCGACCGGAATCAGGCAAAGTTTCAGCAGGAAGCGGCGGGCCGTTTTGAGCGGCGCCGCGAGGGTCAGCAGCAACGCGAGCGTCGCGTAGCCCGCGACGGCGACGTAGATCCATTCGGCGTTCGACAGCGCGGAGAAGACCCGTTCGACGAAGCCCGGCGCGGGCTCGACGGCGCCGGCGGCGTTGAGCGCGAAGCGTAGGTTGGCGCGGATGTCGGGATCGCGCGGCTCGAGATACCACGCCTTGCGGTAGTGCCAAACGGCTTTGGGCAGATCGCTGTCCTTGAAGCAGGCGTTCGCGAGGTTGTAATGAACCTCCGCGTTGGAGACGCCGTCGGCGAGCAGGCCGTCGTAGAGCATCACGGCTTCCGCGTAGCGTCCGTCGTCGTACGCGTTTTGGGCGTTCGCGAAGGTCGCGTCTTGAGCGCGGGCGGAAGCGCCGAGCGTCAGCGCGGCGGCCAAGATGATCAGGCGGATTTTCACGGCTTCATCCTTTCGCATTTCTTGAGCGTGGCCGTCAGTTCGCGCAGCAGCGCCTTCATGTCGGCCTTCGATTCGCCCGCGCCGGACTGGACGCCGTAGCGGCGTTGCTCGACGGCGTCGAACAGCGCGCGGATCGCGTCGTGTTCGGAGGGCACGCGGTTGAGCACGACCGGAAGGGAGACCTCGCCGGGCGCGAGGTTGAGGCGATGACCGAAGTACGCCGCGAGCGCGTCCCACAGCGCCTCGTTGAACGCGGCGGCGTCGCCCGCGCGCAGGGCCCGTTCGGCGCGCCGGACGGTTTTACGCGTCGCCTTGGGCGCCTGTTGGCGGCGGGCCAGCGCCACGTTCTTGGCGAGCAGGTCGCGGCGGGCCGTGGCCGCCGCGACGATCACGAGCAGCAAGCCGGGCAGCGCGAGCAGGATCCGGAACCACGTGGTTTTCAGCGGTGGCGCGTCGCTCTCCTTCGTCCAGGTTTTCGGCGCGGATTTGAGGTAGACGATGTCGCGGCCGAGCACCTGGGTCTCTTGCTGGATCGTGCTTGGCACCGTCGCGATCACCTGCGCCGTCTGTCGCGGCGCGTCTTCGACCGTGACGGGGAAGGGGCCTTGCTTGATGACGCGGAAGTCGGAGGTTTTGGTGTTGAAGTAGGCGAACGCGATTTCTGGAATGTTGGAAACGGAGCCGGACTTCGGAATGATCACCTGTTCGAACTGAACCGCGTTGGGTTCTTCCGTTGGCACGACGCGCGCGTCGTAGAGTTTGAACGCATGGCTGGCGTCGATCATCGGCGGCGTGATTTTCGAGAGGTTGCCGTCGCCCGCGACGCGCATGCGCACCGTGATGGGCTCACCGGCCTTGACCTCGGTGGGCCCGATTTCCACGTCGAAATCAAAAACGCCCACGCCGCCGGTGAAGGCGTCCGGCCGACCCGCCATCGGCACCGGCCGCGCCTCGACGATGAGCTGGTTGCATTCGAGCACGTAGGGGCGCGTTTCCTGGCGGCCGAACAGATCGCCGAAAAAGGGATCGTCGAATCCATACGGGCGCCGCTGCTGGCGCGGCACGACCACGCTCATTTGAACTTGAGGCTGGAACGCGAACGACCCCGCCGTCAGCGTTTTGGCGGAGGCCACCAGCGTGTGCGTGTTGAAGATCGCGCCGTTTATCTCTCGCCGCCGTCGATCCACGTGGCGCCATTTCAGCTCGCCGTCCATGCCGCTTTCCGGCATACCGCCGAGAATCGCGAAGCTTCCGTCGATCTGGACGCCGTCGCGAATGAAGACCTCCAGCGTCAGCTCGAAGGGTTCGTGCACGTACGGCGCGGCGCGGTCGGTCGTGATTTTGGAGTACATCAACTCCGAGATTTCCTTAGCCTGTTGGTCGTCTTTGGGCGTGATGACGCGCAACCGCGCGTTCAGTTCCTTTTCGCCGCCTTTGAATTTCGCGGTCACGGGGCCGATCGTGAAGTCGCCCACCTTGGCGGGCGTCACGACGTAGGTGTGCGTGGTGGTCCGCGTGGTTTTGAAATTGACCATGCTCACCTGGGAGCTTTTGCCTTGGTACTGAACGGACAATCCATCCACTTCCGGAATGTCCGCGGCCTCGCCGTCCACGTCGACGAACTCGATCTTCAGCACCGCGCGATCCATCAAGCTGATCAGTCGCGGCTCGATGGTCATCCGAACCTCCGCGGCCCCCGCGCCCGCCGCGGCGAGCAGGAGGAATAGCGAAATGAATATGTTTCGGAAATCACGCATCATGGGTCACGTTTCTACCAATCCTTGTCCACTTTCACGGGCGCCCCCAGGACGGGGTGCAACTGGAGCCGTTTGTTTTCCTCTTCCTGCTTCATGGCGTCAAGCAGGCTTTCGGCTTCGTCCTGACTCATCTCCTCCGCGCGCGGCGGCTCGGGGCGCTCCTCCGGATCCTGTGGTTGCTCCTGGTTTTGATCCTGATCCTGGTTTGGTTGATCTTGATCCTGGTTTGGTTGATCTTGATTCTGATCCCGCTCCTGATCCTGTTGGTCTTGCTGTTGGTCGTCTTGATTCTGCTCCTGATTCTGGTCCTGCTGTTGATCGTCTTGGTTTTGTTCCTGTTCCTGCTGCTGATCGAGCAGGTCTTTCAGGCGCAAAAGTTTTCCGTCTTCCGGAAAGAGCGAGAGCCCGCGGGCGACGAGATTGCTGGCGCCGCCGGAGTCGCCGTGAACGTACCTGCTCGCGGCGGGGTGGAAGTAGGTCGAGTCCACGTCGATCTCGACCGGCGGTTCCTGAGCGAGGGCCGCGGCCGCGAAAGCGAGCGTTAGAATGGAAATCAGCTTTTTCATTGGATCTTGTTCGCGTCGGGGAAGAGGTCCTGAATGATCTTCAGCACCTCCTGGTTTTTCTGAATGGTCTCTTCATACTTTTTCTTCAGGTCGGGTTGGATGTCGAACGCGTATTTCCGCTCGTCGGTCTCGGTGGTCAGTCGCTGCGCGGCGAGCAGGTATTGATAGTCCTCGATCTGTTTGAGCGCGAGCTCCAAATCGAATTCCGCGGCCTCGACCGCCAACGCGAGCATCTGGAGCCGTTCCTCGATCTTCGGAACGTATTGCTTCGACTCGCCATGGTCCGGGTCCACGTTTTCCAGAATGTGATTGAATTGCTTCCGCGCCTGTTGGTAATTCGTCCGCGCGTCCTTCGCCTTGAACCGGGAAAGCAGTTCCTCCGCCTGGTCGTAATGCCAACGGCCCAGATTGTATTCCAACTTCAGGCGGAGCCGTCCGGCGCGCTCGAAATTTTGTTTCGCTTCCAGATCGTCCGGCGCGAGCAGCAGCGACTTCTCGAACTGGTCCATCGCCTCGAACGCGAGCTGAATGGCCG
>JARFRL010000134.1 GCA_029287275.1 Pontiella desulfatans | reverse complement strand
TTCGCGATCGCGGCCGCGGCGTGGTCCTGCGTGGAGAAGATGTTGCAGCTCGCCCAACGGACTTTCGCGCCGAGCGCTTGGAGGGTTTCGATCAGCATCGCGGTCTGAATCGTCATGTGCAGCGATCCGGTGATCCGCGCGCCTTTGAGCGGCTTTTCCGCGCCATACTTCGCGCGCAGCGCCATCAGACCCGGCATTTCGTATTCCGCCAGCTCCAGTTCCTTGCGACCGAACTCGGCCAGCGAAATGTCGGCGATCACGTAATCCTGTACTTTCTTTTTCACGGCTTTTTTAGCCGTTTTCTTTTTTCCAGCCATTGGAAGACTCCTTCGTTGGTTAAACTCGTTCGCTAAAATCCGATAAACCTAACCGGATCTTTTAATTTTTCATTCCCACCACGATGAGGACCGATAGATCGGGCGTGGAGCCCGGTAGCGAATCGACGATGCTGGGTTCAATACCCGCTCCGCCCAGCCACGCGCGGATTTCGATCGGATCGAATCCGAGCCATTGATCGGCCCACTCCTCGCGGGTCCATTCGTGCTCGTGGCGCACCAGATCAAGAATCACCAGTTGCCCGCCGTTTTTCAGCCCCGCCGCCGCGGCGCGGATGACGCCCTCCGGGTTGGAGGTGTGATGCAGCGACTGACTGATGAAGACCGCGTCGAACTCCTCGCCCGCGAGATCCAGGCTTTCCAAATTGCCGACCCGCGGATCGAGATGTTCCAAAACGTTCTGCTCCTTGGCCCGTTCCGCGACGAGCTTGAGCATGTTTTCCGACTGATCGAACGCGACCACTTTCGCGGCGAAACGCGCCAGCAACAACGCGAGCGCGCCCTCTCCGCAGCCAAGATCCGCCACGGTCTTTCCGGCGAAGCCCGCGGCCAATCCGGCCGCCAGCGCCTGCCAGCCGCCGCCCGGTTCCGTGAGCGTTCCATAGCGCCCCGCGATCTCATCGAAAAAGGCGCGGCTTTTCCTGCGGCGCAAATCAAGCACTCGCTCGACGGCCGCGGCGTCGCGGTTCGCGACGGAAATTTCCTTGAGGCGCTCGTTCAGAATCCGCGCGAACGCCGCGTCGCGGAACAAATCGCCGCGGTTGTAATACACCGAAGTACCGTCGCGGCGCGCCGCGACCAGCCCGGCCTCGCGCATCGGCTTCAAGTGGCGGCTCACGGTGGATTGCGGCATTTCAAGCGCTTGCACCAGCTCCGCGACGGATAGCTCCGCCTGATCGATCGCCCGCAGGATGCGC
>JARFRL010000055.1 GCA_029287275.1 Pontiella desulfatans | reverse complement strand
GTCTGCACCCCGTCGCGCTATGGCTTCTTGACCGGCCGCTATGCCAGCCGCTCGACCCATGAAATATTCATGGAGGCCTGTCCGGAGGGCATGCAGGGCTATCCGGTGTTCAATGTCGGGCTGGAGGACAACAACTACAATGTCGGCGCCATGATGAGCAAGGCGGGCTATCGTACCGGCTATGTTGGCAAGTTCCACGCGGGCGGAATCGAAGGTCTTCGCACACCGGAAGATTACGCGAAATATGGCATGACCTATCTGCCGAGAGATGCGGAGGATTCCCCGGAAACCACCGCCATCTTCAGGAGCAACGAGCGGGTCGCCCGCAAGATGCTGACCGACCGAGGCTTCGACTGGGCCAAAAATATTTATCTCGGAAACATGGATAAGCCCTATCACGACCACAATCTGGAATGGACGATCGACGCGGCGCTCGAATTCATCGAAGACAGTAAGAATGAACCATTCTATCTGCACTTCTGCACCACCTTGGTGCATGGACCGGACAGATCCTGGAGCGATTCCATGCGGGAGCCGCTGGTCTCCGGTGAGGGGATGCTGGAGGCTCCGGCTCAGCCTGAAGGCATGCTCTCCCGCGAGCAGATTCTGGCCGAGCTCAAAAAACGTGGGCTCGATCCGACGAAGGGACATGCGGGTTATTCGTGGGTCGATGCCGGTGTCGGGGCGGTTTTGAGCAAACTGGATAAATTGGGAATCGACGATAACACGCTGGTCGTTTTTACCGCCGACCATGGCTCCAATCGCAAAGGTTCCTTGTTGGATGTAGACGGCATCTGCGTTCCGTTTTTAATGCGCTGGCCGGGCGGGATCAAAGGCGGAGTCGAGACCGATGCCCTGGTGCAGAGTCTGGACATCGCGGCCACGGCCTTTAATCTGGCTGGAGCGAAGCTCCCAGCGGACTATACCCTCGACGGGCATAGCATGGCTCCGTTGTTCCAAGGAACGGAACCGAAGGACTGGCGCGAGTATGTGTATGTGGAGCTGGGTACCGGACGGGCAATCCGTACCAAGGAATTTAAATACACCACGCTGCGCTATACGGAGGAGATGATCGAGAAGATTAGAAAAACTCCGGGTGGAAGATTGCCGATCATACTGTCTCCGCTCGGGCGAGCTGGCATTGGAACGCGCGGCGCGGCCAACCCTAACTTTTATGTTGAGGACGCGCTTTTCCGGATCGACGCCGATCCGAAGGAAATGAAGAACCTGGCGGCGGAGCCGGAATACGGCCCGAAACTCGAAAAGATGCGCGCGCTGTTGACCGCCGAGTTGGAATCAATCGGTCGCCCTTATGGCGAGCTGGTTCCCGGCGGCAACGCGACGGCGCCCGGACAGGTCGATGAACAACTTGATTTCGCGCGGCGGTGCCGCGTGAACGGGAAAAACGTGATAACGCCCGACGCGGCGCCTTCCAATAAAAAGAGAAAACATGATAATGATTAGCAGAATGAAAAAATGGATTTTACTCGGCTCGGCGTTGTTCGCGGTTTCTTCGATGGCCGCTCGACCGAACGTGTTGTTTATTGTCGCGGACGATCTCAACGTGGACATCGCCTGCTATGGCCACCCACAGGTCAAAACGCCGAATATTGATAAACTGCGCGAGCGCGGGATGGTGTTTGAGCGCGCCTACGCGCAGTATCCGCTCTGCAATCCGAGCCGCAATTCGTTCCTATCCGGACTCTATCCCGGTACTAGCGGCTGTCTCGACAACGGTATGAATATTCGCGAGGCCGTGCCGGATGTGGTGACTCTCCCGCAACTGTTCAAGAACAACGGCTACCGCACCGTAACCACCGGCAAGATCTTCCATCAGAAAGACCCGATCTCCTGGTCGCATATCTCCAATGTCCGGACGGGCGGCCTGCTGCCGACGGACGAAGAACCGATGTTTTATCTGCATGGCTGGAGCGACGAAGGCGAAACGAAGGGCGAAGGCCGCATGCTCGCGGATGAAACCGTGAAGTGGTTCGAGTGGCGCTCGGTGACCGAAGGCGAAGAGCTACTGAAGGACGGCCGGGCGAAACGGGCCACCATCAACCGAATCGATGAAATCGTCGCGGACAACGCCCCGTTTTTCCTCTCCGTGGGATTCGCTCGTCCGCACGATCCTTATTTCGCGCCAAAGCGTTTCTTTGATATGTATCCGCTTGATTCGCTTTCGCTACCCGTCGCCCCCGACGACGCCAGTCCGATTCCGGATCACGCGTTCTATCACGTTTTCAAAGACGCGTTCGCGACGATGAATGAACAAAAGAAACGCGAAGCGATGCGATCCTATTACGCGGGCGTTTCCTACATGGACGAACAGCTGGGCCTCGTGCTGGATCACGCGGAGGAACAGGGCCTGCTCGAAAACACCGTTGTCGTTTTCATGGGCGACAATGGCTATCAGGTCGGCGAAAAGGAGTACTGGAACAAGGGCCTGTTGTTCGAGCGCTCTTGCCAAGCTCCGTTGATCATCGCGACGCCCGGCATGAAAGCCGCGGGAGGCGCGTGCGCCCGCGTCGTGGAGTTCGTGGATATCTACCCGACGCTGGCCGAGCTCTGCGGGCTTGAGCCGCCGGACGGCCTCGACGGAACCAGCCTTGCGCCTTTGCTGAACGACCCGACCGCGCCCCGCGAGGAGATCGCCTATTCCTACTGCAACGCCGATCGGTCCGTCCGCGATCCGCGTTTTCGCTACATGGTCTGGAAGCAGGGCGGCCACGCGCTTTACGATCACGAGAAGGACGCCGACGAAAACTACAACCTCGCGGACAACCCTGAGTACGCCCCGGTCGTGAAACGCATGCGGAAGTTGATCGACGCGATGCCGGAGCCGAACTGATCGCAAGATGCCGCGCGCCGCTCCAGGATGATTCGGGCGGATATTCGTTTCCTCGGCGCTGGAGAAAAAGGTAACCTATTCGAAACGATAAAAGTCCTGCCACGCTCCAGCACGGGTTCGCGGATTAACGATAAGGAGAGGCCAATGAGCATGTCGCTAGGAAGACGTAGTTTCGCCAAAGCCGGAATCATGGGTTCCGCGCTTTCCTTGATCCCCGGTTGCGTGAAGCGCGCGAACGAGAAGGTCAATCTCGCGTTCGTCGGCGTCGGGGGGCGCGGCGTGTCCCTTTCCAACTCCTTCAATCAGCCGGATCTCGTCAACATGGTCGCGCTCTGCGACGTGGATATGGGTAGCAAATGGACCGCCAAAACCGAGGCGCTCTTTCCGAACGCGCGGAAGTTCAAGGATTTCCGCGTCATGTTCGATAAAATGGAGCGGGAGATCGACGCGGTGGTGGTCTGCGTTCCCGATCATTCGCATTTCCCTATCACCATGGCGGCCATGGCGCTTGGCAAGCATGTCTTTTGCGAAAAACCGTTGGCGCGGACGTTTAATGAAATCGAGTTGATGATGGACGCGGCCAAACGGCACAAGGTCGCCACGCAGATGGGGAACTACGGGCATTCCGGCGCGAACTATTTCCAGTTCAAGGCGTGGACGGAAGCGGGAATCATCAAGGACGTCACGCATGTCGACGCCTACATGAACAAGGCGCGCCGCTGGCATCCTTGGGGCGACGTGAAAGGATTCCGAACCGGAGAGAAAAAGCCCGCGACCATGAATTGGGATGTCTGGCTGGGCACCGCGGAACATCACGACTACAGCAAGGATCTACACTATGGAAACTGGCGCGGCTGGTATGATTTCGGGACCGGGTGTTTCGGCGACTGGGGCGCGCACATGCTCGACACCATCCAGCGATTCCTGGATCTCGGATTGCCTTCGGAACTCACCGCGAAGAAACTTGAGGGCCGGAACGACTTCATCTATCCCATGGCCTCGACCATCAACTTCCAATTCCCCGCGCGCGGGGACATGCCCGCGATGGATATCGACTGGTACGACGGCGTGGATAATTTCCCGCCGCTACCCGATGAGTGGGGCGGCAAGGAACTAACCACGCCCGGCAAGTTCATCTACGGAAAGGACTATGTCTTCCAAGGCACGGCTCATGAACATCCGCTTCAGATCATTCCCTACGAAAAAATGCGCGCCTTGTTGGTGGAAGGAAAACTGCCGCGTGATTTCGGCAAGAATTCCGATCATTTCCAGAACTTCTTGCTGGCGTGCAAAGGCGAGCAGGAAACGCGTACGCCGTTTTCGGTCTCGGGACCGCTCTCGCAGTTGCTTTCGCTCGGTTGCATCTCGCAACGGCTCGGCGGAACGCTCGCGTTCGACCGGAACACCAATCGCTTCGTCAACAACCGGATCGCGAACGAATTGCTCGTGGGCGCGCCGCCGCGGAAGGGTTGGGAACAGTATTATTCCCTCTAGCGCGGAACGCGATCGCGCGTTCGGTTCTCCATCCGGTTGACGCAATGATAGCTTTTCTAGGTTACGCGTTGAAAAGACCTGTTAACATCAGGAGGAGATAACATGCGTAAACTCTAGTTTGGTCTAATTGCGATACTGGCGGCGACCGCCGTGATGGCCGATGTAACGATCACATTCACGAACGACCTGCCGGCAAACACTCAAGCGCCGGATCTCGCGCTGGAGCTCTCGGAGGATGGATCGGGCGATGTGACGCTCGATGCTTCGACTAGTTCAGCAGACGGTGCCGTACTCGCCGCGGTCAATGCATGGGATGGCGCGGTAGGAACCGTCAGCTATGCTCCCGCGTTTGGAACAAGTTTTACGATCGGCATGGACGGCACGGGAGATGAGCCGCGGCTGACGACGCAGGGCAATCTGGGCGGACTTGGAGCTCAAGGCCTAAACCAGAACAAACTGGATCAACCGGGCGTTGAAGAAATATATGCTACCGCGGTATACGACGGTTATGTGGCCGCGCTTGATGTGAAAAGCATGGAATGGACCGGTGCCAGGGTGGAGATGCGCGGGGGCGGAGGGTCCGCGTTGATGCCTCCACGGGATTTTTTAATTACCCCGCGATATGACGGCGGATGGGTCCTGGGACGTATCCGGGTCCAATTCCTATGTCAATGCGGGGGGACAGTCTTACATTTGGAAACGACCACTCTGTTTCCAACGCCGGTTCCGGTTATGTGGTAGCGGGCTTCACGTTTGACCTCAAGGTGTTTGAAGGTGATTCCTCTCTGACCACCACCTTTACCGTTTACCAATAACTACAGTGCCGCAACTGATACGCTCTTCATTGAGCTTGAGGTTGAACAAAACTAGTTCGTAACGGTCAGTGATTTCGACGAACCCCGCTTTTCATGCGGGGTTTGGTTTAGTAAGATATCCGAGTTTTCCAATGAGGAATAAGGATTTTTGATGAAAGGATAAAGAGGGGCCATTTATGCGGGGATTAAAGACAGCGTTATTCGGGCTGTGTTTACTGCTGTTTCCATTGGGGGCACGCGCTGTGGTAACGCTGGATTTCAACATCGACCCGGTTTATTCCGATGCCGGCCGGCTGTTCAATGGCGGCGGCGGCTCGGTGACCTTTTCCTTTGATGTCGATGGGGCGGGGAATATCGCGCTGGAGGCAGCCACCACATCCTCGGATGCCAACGTGATTTCCACGGTAACCAACTGGAACGGCAGCGTTGGAAGCACAACGAACTCCGCGTTCTTTAACACAAGCTTCTCGCTGCGGGCCGTAGCTTGGAACAATGGGGGGAACGGCAATATCACCCTACAGGGGAACGATACGGGGCTGCTCGCGGTTCAAGGGCAGAACTCGGGCCGAATCGACGGGCAGGGACTTGCCTCCCCCAAGC
>JARFRL010000011.1 GCA_029287275.1 Pontiella desulfatans | reverse complement strand
AAGCACCAGCAGCACGCCGATCATCGGCACCGTCCAACGCCATTGGAAGGGCGTGGTCTTCTTTCGAATGGGCCACCAGAAAACCGCGTTTACGACAATGAAAAAGATGAAGTTGTAGAGGCAATACCAAACCAGCACCTGAATCGGTTCGTAACCGAGGCCCTGCATGAGCCACTTGTCGAGCAACGTGCTGCAGGTGCCGATGAGCGTCGCGGCGAAGATCAGGTAGATCCATTTGCTGCGGCGAAAGTGAATGCCCTCCGCGCGGCCGAGCACCGAGAACGCGAAGTATCCCGCGAAGATCAACGCCATGCCGACCCATTGCATCGGCGAAGGTCGCTCGTGAAACAACACGATCGCGCCCACCAACGTCCAGACCGGCCCCGAGGAGCGGATGGGCGAGACAATGGAGATCGGCAGGTGTTTCATCGCGAAAAACGCGCAGACCCAGGACGTGCCGACGATGCAGGATTTGAGGCCGAGCAACCCATGTTCCGCGAGCGTTAGGGGCGCGGCGTAAAGATGGATGGAGCGCATCGCTTCGGGCGCGAACTTCGACCCGAGCAGAATCGGAAGCGTCAGGCAGATTCCCGCGAGGTTGGAAAAAAATAGGGTGGGAAGGACGGCGTTGTTGGTCAGGGCGTGTTTTTTGCTCAGGTCGTAAACCCCCAGCAACAACATTGAAATCAATCCCAGCCAAATCCACATAACCCGCGCCTTTTTCGCCTTTAAAACCAAATATTCGTGGCAAGAGCGGCGAACAATAGCGGCTTGCGTTTGCTTTTCAAATCAAATACCTTCCCTGCCCTTTGGACGTAAGCAGGAGAACTCTTTATGAAAACTGGACTTATTGGATGGCGCGGCATGGTTGGCTCCGTACTGATGGATCGCATGCGCGCGGAAAACGATTTTGAACACATCGACCCCGTCTTCTTCACCACCTCGCAGGCGGGACAGGCCGCGCCGAACGTCGGCAAAGGCGACTCCGTGCTGCTCGACGCGTTCGAGCTCGACGCACTGATGGAAATGGATGCGATCATCACCTGCCAAGGCGGCGACTACACCTCCAAGGTTCACCCCGAATTGCGCGCCAAAGGCTGGAACGGCTACTGGATCGACGCGGCGTCCACCCTGCGCATGGCCGACCAGGCCACCATCGTACTCGACCCGGTCAACAGCCCGGTCATCGAAAAAGCACTGGCCGACGGCAAAATAGATTTCATCGGCGGCAACTGCACCGTCTCGCTCATGCTGATGGCGGTCGGCGGTCTATTCAAAGCCGGCCTCGTGGAATGGATTTCCTCGATGACCTATCAGGCCGCGTCCGGCGCCGGCGCGCAGAACATGCGCGAACTACTCAACCAGATGGGCTCGCTCAACCATTGCGTTTCCGACGAACTCGCGACGCCTTCCTCCGCGATTCTTGAAATCGACGGCAAGATCACCGCGTGCCTGCAAGGTGATGACCTTCCGACCGCCAACTTCGGCGCGCCGCTGGCCGGGTCGCTGATTCCCTGGATCGACAAAGCCGTCGACGAAGGCCAGACCAAAGA
>JARFRL010000454.1 GCA_029287275.1 Pontiella desulfatans | reverse complement strand
CAGGATTTCGACCTTGCCGCCGCGGTCGATTCGAAACTCATCCTGCCCATCAATGGAAAGAATCAGCTCCTTCGCGGTGCTGACCACTTCGATCTCGATCAGGCTGGAGTTCGGCACCACCAACGGCCGCGAGCTCAGCGTATGCGGACAGATCACGTTGATGCCGAAGCCAACGACGCCCGGATGCAGGATCGGCCCGCCCGCGGAGAGCGAGTGGCCCGTGCTGCCGGTGGGCGTGGAAACAATCATTCCGTCGCACATGAACGAACCCACCTGTTCCCCGTCGATGGAAAGCTTGAACGTCACGATGCGCGACGAACCGCCCCACCCCAGCACGATATCGTTCAATGAATGCTGTTTCCCGATTTCCACATCGTCTTGAAAAACGCGGCATTCCGCCACGTCGCGATCGGAAACCTTGAAGGATTTGTTGGCGATCGCCTCCAGCGCCGCGGGCATTTCGGAATCGCCGACGCTCGTCAGGAAACCAAGACTTCCGAGGTTGATCCCCATGATCGGAATCTCGCGGCCGTGCACGGCGCGGGCGGTATAGAGCACGGTTCCGTCGCCACCCAGCGCGAGCGCGACATCCACTTTGTCGCCAAACCGCGCGATGGGCAGCAATTCCGCGCCCAGCGTTTCGGCCATCGCCGCGTCCTCGGCGAAAAGCTCGAATCCGTGGCGCTCCGCCAACGCGCGCAATTCGCCTAGCACGTTGGCCGCGCGCGGCCGCTTGGTGTTCACAATGACGCCGATCTTTTTCATGAACGCAAACCATATCCTTTCAAAAGCCGCCGCGCAACCGCCGAAACGACGGGCGCCTTCGGGACGCATCGTCGGTTCGATCCCTCCCCGCGTTTTTGTTGAAAGGTTTCCGCCTCGATACCGAACCCCGTTCAACTGGAGATGAGCATGAGGGAAAAACATAAAATCCTACTTACCGGAGCGACCGGATACATTGGGGGGAAACTTCTCAAACGACTGGAACTAGAAGGGCATTCAGTCAACTGTCTCGCGAGAAACCCCGACGCGCTTAAGGACACGGGCGTGAATACCCGCGTTTTCGAAGGCGACGTGTTGGAGCGTTCCACCATGTTCGAAGCGTTTCAAGACGTGGATACCGCGTATTTCATGATTCATTTTCTGAATGAAAAGTTCGACTTCGAGGCCATGGAGATCGAAGCCGCTGAAAACTTCGCCTGCATGGCGCGCGGCGCGGGGGTTGAACGGATCATCTATCTTGGCGCGCTGGGGAACGAGGACGACGAGCTGTCCCCCCATTTGCGCAGCCGGCACGACGTCGGCCACGCTCTTCGTCAGTCCGGCATCCCGACCATCGAGCTGCGCGCCTCCATCGTTCTGGGCGAAGGCAGTCTTTCGTTCGACCTCATACGCGACTTGAGCGAGCATTTGCCTTTCATGGTGACGCCGCGCTGGGTGTCCACCAAGGCGCAACCCATCGGCGTCCGCGATCTGCTGGATTATTTGGCGCGCTCGGTGGATGTTTGCATTGAACACGACGAAATCATCGAGATTGGCGGAGCCGATCGGATGTCCTATGGCGATCTCATGCGCGAGTACGTCCGGCAACGCGGCCTGAAACGAGTGATGATTCCGGTGCCGGCGCTAACCCCTTGGCTCAGCAGTCATTGGATCTCGTTCTTCTCCAGCGTGGATGTTCACGTGGCGAGAAAACTCATTGAAGGCATCAAAAACCCAACCGTGGTTGAAAGCGATCGCGCTCGACAACTGTTCAACATTCAACCGAGCTCCGCCTCGAAAGCGATGAGCGAAGCCCTCGCCAACACGCCACTGGCCGCGGACGGATTTGAAACGCTCGCTCACGCGACCATGGCTCACGGCTAGACCCCCGCGGGGTTCCTCAAGAACTTTGGCTTAATGTTTTCTTTTGAGCGCTAGTGTCCTATCATCTCCGGCATTCTAAAGGATGAAGTGGATGACTGAGATCAAGCTGGAAGACGCGCCCGCCGGCGTACGCGCCTACCACGACAAAGGGGTCGCGGCGTTGGAACGCGGCAATCTTGAATACGCGATGGACATGTTCGCGGCCGCGCTGGAAATCGAGCCGCGCCTGTCGCGCGTTCGGGGCCTGCTGCGCTCGGTGGAAATGAAGGCCGTGAAAGCCCATCCCCCCGGAAAGCTCGCCACGGCGAAGGCCATGAGCGGCTTGATGAGGATTTCGGCGCTTCTCAAAAAAGATCCTCCCCGCGCGTTGGAAACCGCGGAAAAGCTGCTTCGGGTCGATCCGACGCGCCCTCGCTTCATCAAAGCGCACCGCGAGGCGGCGCTCGCCGCGGAGATGCCGGAAGTGGCGATTCAGACGCTCGAGATCGTAAAGGACAATCAGCCGCCGAATCTCGCCGTGCTGGAGCCGCTGGCGGAATTGTATTTGGCCACCGAGAACTTCGAGGGCGAATACGAATGCCGCGACGCCATCGTTAAACTGAAACCGACCAACGCGAACGCCCAGAAAGAACTGAAAGACGCCGCGGCTCGGCTGACGATGGGCAAGGCGGGATGGCGGAAGGCGGAACGGTTCCGCGACGTGGCTCGAAAGAGCGACCAACCACTGGACGAGCTGGAGCAGGCGCGCGCGAAGGTGGAGGCGGAACCAAACAACCCGACCCACCTCGAGGCGCTAGCCGACGCGCACGCGCGAAGACGGGAATTCGCCAAAGCGATCGAGACGCTGGAAAAGCGCGCGGAGATCGGTGGCGCGCCGGATCCGCGGATCGAGCGCAAAATACTGGCCGCGAAGGAACAACTCATCTCGTTCGAAATGGCCGAGGCGCAAGACGCGGACGACCGCGAGCGAGTCGCCCAACTACGGCGAAAACTGGGCGAGACGCGGATCGAGAACGCGGCGCGGCAGGTCGAGCGCTACCCCAACGATCTGCAACTAAAGTTCGAGTATGGCAAAATGCTGTTCGACCAAGGCGACCTGACCAACGCCATCGCTCAGCTGCAACAGGCGCGCCGCAATCCGCAACGACGCGTGCGAGCGTTGCTGCTCATGGCGAAGGCGTTCGAGAAAAAGGGGCAGCTCGACATCGCGCGCGATCAACTGGAAACCGCGCTCGAGGGACTCGAGACCATGGACGAGACGAAGAAGGAAGTGCTTTACGAGCTGGGCGCGTTGCTTCAAATCTTGGGCGACGCCGACGGAGCGGCGCGACTTCTGAAGGAAATCTACTCGGTCGACATCGGCTACCGGGACGTCGCCACGCGAGTCGAAAACGGATCGAGCGCCTGAATCTTAATCGATTTTGGTATGGCGAAGCGTGAAGGCCGGCAACGGACCGCGGGAGTTGAATCTCTTCATCAGCTCGATCGAGTCACCCGTGCCGCGGATGCCACCGCACCCCGGAACCGGCGTCCAGTTTTTCGAAACCGGATCCTCGTAATAAATGGCGTATTCGTAGCCGACCCGCGAGTCGATGGCGAAGGTCACGAATCCCTCGCTATTGCGCGCGACGCCCATTCGCGGCTTGTACTCGGGCGTGATTTGCTTCGACACGCATCCGTTCAGCGCTCCGATCAAAAGCGCCGCGCTTAAAACCCCACTAAATCTCCGCATCTTCGCCTCCCCCTATTTGGCCGTATCGGCTTCGCCCGCGCCGAGCACGACCGCGGCGGGCGCTTCGTTGGTCAGCGGGTTGAAGGTCGCGGGATCTTCAGGTAGTTCCATTTCGGGTTGCTCGACTTCCTCGATCACGTTGGTTTCCAGCATCGTCGCGGGCTCTTCGACCGCGGGAACCATCGGCCGCGGATGACGAATGGCCACCCAATATTGAAGGTCCTCGCCGGCGGCCGCGCTTTTCTTGAGGTGATCGCCCAACTGCCGATGATACCACGCCACGTTCAATCGCTCCGGATTGATCGCGTCGATGGTTGTTTTGTAGTTCTCCGCGAACCACTCCCAATCCTTGTATTTGAAGTCGTAGTATTGCCCCACGAGATGGAGTAGCGGCCGCGTTTGGGTGGTGGTGATTTTGTAGACGGCCTCGCACCAGCTTTCGGAAGGAACCAGCGCCTGGGGAATCGGAGCGCCCGCGTTCTCGATCAGCAGCGCGGAGTCGGGGGCCGTCCGAAAAAAGTTTCCCGCCTGGAAATCCTGGAGAGTGATGTTGACCCACTCCTTGCCCGACCAGCCGTGCAAAGACACCTTGCCGCCGACCATCTTGTAGTTCACCAGCAGGGTCGGATAGCGGTTCGCGACATCCATCCCCACGCGCGCCGCGTCGCCGTCGCGCGGCACCAAAACCAACGTAACCTCGTCTTGGCGGGAAGCCGAGGCCAAGGCCACCAGCATCACCGCCGCGAAAAACCCGAACGTGAATTTCCTCATAGCGCGATCCTTCGTTTAATTGGCCGGAAGCGGAGTTGGCGCGAGCCGTCCGCCTATCTTCTGATCGATCATCATCAGGCCGCTCTTGTCATCGCCCACCATCCGAAGCGGAGCGAGGATGTCGTTGACGTTGGCTTCTTCTTCCACCTGTTCGGTGACGTACCATTGCAGGAAGGTCTGCGTCGCGTAATCCCTTTCGGAGATCGCGAGATCCATCAGCTTGTGGATCATGCTGGTGATGAACTGTTCATGCTCGAGCGTCTGTTGGAAGATTTCCAAGGGCGTTCCGTATTCCTTCGCCGGTTCCTCGATGGACTGAAGATGAACCTCGCCGCCCTGCCCTAGGATGTAGTCGTACATTTTGGTGACGTGCATGCTCTCCTCCTCGTATTGCATGCGCATCCAATGCGCGAAGCCCGGCAAGCCCAACGTGTTGCAATACGCCGACATCGCCAGATACATGTACGCGGAATAGAATTCCTTGTTCACCTGCTCGTTCAACTCAACCTGCATTTTTTCCGAAATCATAATTTTTCTCCTGATTGTTTTGTGTTCGTCTTCCGACTATCCACCTTACACCTATTTAGTCAATTCCATTGGCCCGCTTCGCCGAGTCGACCGTGTTGAACAGCAACATCGTGATCGTCATGGGTCCAACCCCGCCCGGCACCGGCGTGATCAGCGCGGCTTTTTCCTTCACGGCGTCGAAATCAACGTCGCCCACCAGCCGATAGCCGCGCTCGCGGCTGGCGTCCTCGACGCGATTCACCCCCACATCGATCACGACCACGCCGTCTTTCACCATGTCGGCGGTGATGGTGTTCGGCCAACCGGACGCGGCGATGATGATGTCCGCCTGCCGAGTGTGATGGGCCAGATCTTTGGTGCCGGTATGGCAAAGCGTGACGGTCGCGTTGGCGCCGGCCTTCTTTCGCGACAGCATGTTCGCGACGGGTTTGCCGACAATGTTGCTCCGACCAACGACCACGACGTGCGCGCCCGCGGTTTCGACGCCTTCGCGAAGCAGTATCTGAACGACGCCGTGCGGCGTGCAGGGCAGAAACGCCTCCTCGCCCACCATCATCTTGCCGACGTTCATCGGGTGGAAACCATCCACGTCCTTGTCGGGATCGATCGCCAGCAAAACAGCCGCTTCGTCGATATGCTTCGGAAGGGGCAGCTGCACGAGAATGCCGTTGATTTTCGGGTCGGCGTTCATTTTCGCGACCAACGCGAGCAACTCTTCTTGAGAGGCCTCGGCGGGAAGACGGTTGTCGTCGGAGTAGATTCCGATGTTCTCGCAGGCCTTTTCCTTCGCGCTGACGTAGGACCTCGACGCGGGATCCTCGCCCACCAGAATCACGCCGAGCCCCGGAACGATCCCTTTCTCCTTCAGCGCGGCGACCTCCGCCTTCAGCTCCTCGCGGATGTCCGCCGAGATTTGTTTTCCATCAATGATTTTCGCCGACATGGTATTCCCCTCAAACGTATTATTTAATAAACCGAATGCACGCGGGATAGCGGAAACGCTTCCCTTCGCTGGCCTTCACCGCGCCGATGATCGGACACACGAAGCCGAAAACAAGTAGCGGAAAAATCAAGAAAGCCCCTATCACGACGAGGAAAAGCAATCCGCATACAACCACGTATAGAAGGATGGACAATTGGAAATTGAGCGCTTCTTTTCCCTGCTCGTCGATGAACGGCCCGTCCTCGCGCTTGAGCAACCAGACGATCATCGGCGCGAGAAAGTTCGCGGCGAAGTACGGCGCCAAACACCCGACCAACGCGGCGAGATGGCATCCCATCGCCCACTGCCGTTCGTTTTTGGGAATCTCCACGGGAGAGGATTCCGCTTGCTTAAAATCGCCGTCGTCCACGCCAAATCTCCTTTTAACCAGCGAGTTGAAACAATACCCCCGGCCCCTTCCCGTCGCAAACCCGATTTCCATTTTTCCAAACACCGCGCGCCGTCAAAGACCCTCAAAACGAGAAAAGCCCCTCCTGACGGAGAGGCTTTTTTGCGATTAAACGCGGCGAAACTCTATTTCTTGGCCGCGTCGGCTTTCGCGCAACAAGCTTTGGTGCAACTCGCGGCGCACGACTTCTCGGCGCCTTTATCTTTCGAGCAGGACGTGCATTCGGCTTTCTTTTCGGCTTTTTTCGCGGAACAACCACAGCTGTCGCAAGCGAACGCCGCGGCACCAGTCATAAACAACGCGATCATAGCAACACTCATCATTCTCTTCATGTTGGAACTCCTTAAGTTTAATTGACCAACTTCAGACTACAGACCTACCCGATCTGATAACGTTCAAAAGAATAGTGATGTAATAGGATTTGTCACGAAAAACTCAATCGCATGTCTTTCGCGGCCTTCACCTCGTCCAACCGCCCCACCGGCGTGGTGATCGGCGCCGCGTGGAGCTGATCGGGGTCCGTTTTCGCGATTTCGAACAACTCCTCCACGATCTCCACGAACCGATCCAGCGTGTCGCGGTCCTCCGTCTCCGTCGGCTCCACCATGAACGCCTCGGATACGTTGAGCGGGAAATAAACCGTGGGCGGATGGATGCCGCGGTCGATCATGCCCTTCGCGAGATCCAACGTATGAACGCCATATTGCTTGAGGCAGTCGCCGGAAAAGACGAACTCGTGCATGCAGCGTCCTTTGTCTTCCGCCCCGAACAGCGGGCGGATTTTTTCCTGGAGATAGTTCGCGTTCAACACGGCGCGGTTGCTGGTTCCCAGCATGCCGTCGCGACCCAGCGACAAAATGTAGGCGTAGGCGCGGGCGATGATTCCGAAGTTTCCGTAGAACGGCGCGATGTAGCCGATGCTTTTCGGCTCGTCGTAGTTCAGCGCGAAGGATCCGTCTTTGGTTTTCTCCACGCGGGAGATCGGCAGAAACGGTCGCAGTTTTTCCACGACGCCCACCGGCCCCGCGCCCGGACCACCCCCGCCATGCGGCGTGGCGAACGACTTGTGAAGGTTCAGGTGGCAGATATCGAAGCCCATGTCGCCGGGTCGGTAGCGCCCCATGATGGCGTTGAAGTTCGCGCCGTCGTAATACATTAGCCCATCCACTTCATGGACCGCGTCGCAGATTTCCTTGATGCGCGGATTGAAGACGCCGAGCGTGTTCGGACTCGTTAGCATGACGCCCGCGGTTTTTTCGTTCAGCGCCTCCTTGAACAGATCGAAGTCCATCACGCCGTTTTCGTCGGACGGGATCGTGACCACCTTGTAGCCCGCGAGTTGGGCG
>JARFRL010000427.1 GCA_029287275.1 Pontiella desulfatans | reverse complement strand
CGAAGATCCTTTCAGCCCGCTGGCGGGCGCGCGGATGTATAAAACGGGCGACATGGTCTGGTGGAACGAGCACGGGGAGCTTGAGTTCGCCGGCCGCGTGGACAATCAGGTCAAGATCCGCGGCTTCCGCGTTGAACCGCGCGAAATCGAGTCCGTGTTGGAGACCTTTGCCGACGTCGAGCAGGCCGCCGTGATGGTTTATGAAGACGACGCGCGCGGGAAGTGGCTGGCCGGTTTCATCAAGGTGGCGGATCCTGAACGATTTCCCGTGGATGAACTCGTTGGTTTCATAAAGGAAAAACTTCCAGACTATATGGTTCCCGCCGCGGTGGTTCCCGTCGCGGGTTGGGAGTACACGACCAGCGGCAAGCTGGATCGAAAAGCGTTGCCGCGGCCGGAACTCGGCGCGATGAGCGGCCACTCGTTCGCCCTTCCCGAAAATCAGACTCAGGAGCGGCTGGCGGAACTGTGGAAAAATCTGCTTTCCATCGAGCGGGTCGGCGTTGATGACGACTTTTTTGAGTTGGGCGGAAATTCGTTGCTCGCCGTTCATCTGTTTCATGAGATCAGTGAGCGAATGGGCCAGGCTCTTCCGCTGGCCACACTGACCACGAACCCCACGATACGAGCCTTGGCGGCCATCATGGATGGGGAACATGAGGGCGCGGCGGACTTGAAGACGTTTCGTTGCCTTCAAATGATTCAACCCGGCGATCCCGAGCGCGTTCCTCTTTTCATGGTTCATGGGGGCTTGGGAAATGTTTTGGTTTTCAAGAAATTCGCGGAAGGGTTGGGCCCCCGACAACCGATCTACGCGTTCCAGTGGTCTGGATGGGATGGTTTGCCTGGCGACGCGACGATCGACGCCATGGCCCGCGCCTACCGCGATGAGCTTAAGCGCTTTCACGGAGACGGGCCCATTCGCCTCGGGGGATATTGCGTCGGCGGATTGATCGCCATGGAGATGGCCGGGATGCTGCGCGACGAAGGAATCGAGATTCTGGATCCACTAGTGGTCTGCGACACCCCCAATCTCAAATCGAAAAACTACCGCCGAGAGGAGCCGTGGGACACCACGCGCTCGCTCGGCGATTTCAAGCGGATGGTCGCCGAATTAAACGCGCTGCGCGCCGATTCTCCAATGGAGCGGCGAGATCCCATTACGGCGGACTTCGACTTGCCCGGAGGCAAGGCGGCGTTGGTTCGGCGGGTTCCGGGCGCGATGCCTACGCTGCGGATGCTCAAGCGCTTCGCGGAATGGAAGCGCGGGATGCCGGAACGAAAAAAAATCCAGCAGGCGTTGGTCGCGAACGAGCCGGTGCCCATGGCGTTGCGTTCCGCGTATTGCCGACGCGCCCTGATCCAGGCGGCCAAAGCGCATGACCATCGGCTATACGCGGGCGATGTGCTGTATTTTCGATCGGACTGCGTCTTGGGCCGCTATTTCGCCTTGAGGGGATGGTGGAACGATCCTAGTCTTGGCTTTTCCGAGCTCTGCGCGGGCGGGCTCGAGGTCCACGCCGTTGGCGGGGAGCATATCGATGTCATGGATCAACCCGCGCTGGTGGATCTGGTTAAACGGAATTTCGATGACCGCTAACGGAAAACATGCCGTTTTTAGGTTGTTATGTGGCTCACATGAAAGCACCTTGAAGGTATTGTATAAAACATGAAAGGAACGATATGAAGGCTGTAATTCTTGCGGGTGGATTCGGGACGCGCATAAGTGAGGAGAGCGCGGTGCGCCCCAAACCCATGGTGGAAGTGGGGCCGGAACCCATTCTGTGGCATATCCTTAAAATCTACGCCCACCACGGCATCACCGACTTCATCATCGCCTGCGGTTACAAAGGCAACACCATCAAGGAGTATTTCTCGAAGTTGTACATGAGCGAAGCGGATGTGACCTTCGATCTGGGGAACAACTCGGTTGAGGTGCACCACTCGCGGATGGAGCCGTGGCGCGTCACCTGCGTCGACACGGGACTCGACAGCATGACCGGCGGCCGTTTGCGCCGCGTTCGAGAATATCTGGACGAGGAGACGTTCTGCATGACCTATGGCGATGGCGTCGCGGACATCAATATCGCCGAGGAAATCGCCTATCACAAACGCGAAGGGCTGCTCGCGACCATGGCGGCCATCAAACCGCCGGGACGTTTCGGAGCGTTCAGCTTGCATGATGAAGAGAAGAAAATCATGAGCTTCCATGAAAAGCCGCAAGGCGATGGGGCCTGGATCAACGGGGGCTTTTTTGTTCTGGAGCCGCGGGTTCTTGACTATATCGATTCCGATCTCGAGTCCTTCGAACAAACGCCGTTGCAGCGTCTCGCGGAGGAGGGGCAGCTTGGCGCCTACCGGCATTCCGGGTTTTGGCAGCCGATGGACACGTTGCGCGACAAAAACGTGCTCGAGGAGCTTTGGGCTTCGGGGAAC
>JARFRL010000422.1 GCA_029287275.1 Pontiella desulfatans | reverse complement strand
GGCATGGTGGAACTGGTCGACATCTCAAAAACCTACTCGCTGAAAAACGTGCGGAAGGTGATTTTCACGAACCTCAACTTCCGGTTCCAACGCGGCCGCAACATCGCCATCATGGGGCCGAACGGCGCGGGAAAATCGACGTTGCTCAGGCTTATCGCGGGTACGGAGCAGGCCGATAGAGGCCGCGTCTACCGCAACGTGCGGGTTTCCTGGCCGCTGGGATTCGCGGGCGGATTCAATGGCTCCATGACCGGGCTCGAGAACGTGCGGTTCGTGTCGCGGATTTATGGGGAGGACACCGAGCGGGTCATCGAATACGTCGAGGAATTCTCCGAGCTGGGAAAGTCGATGCGTCTGCCGATCAAGACCTATTCCAGCGGCATGAAGGCCCGCCTCGCGTTCGGCCTCAGCATGGCCATCGATTTCGACTGCTACCTGATCGACGAAATCACCGCGGTCGGCGACGCGAACTTCAAACGCAAAAGTAAGCAGGCGCTTGAACAGAAGCTGGATCATTCACGAGTCATCATGGTGTCCCATTCTCAGGAAACCATTAGATCCTATTGCGATTGCGGCCTGTTGCTGACGCATGAAGGCTTGAGCTATCACGACGACGTCGCGTCGTTGCTCGACGCGTATAAGGCGAGCTGCGCTTAAAGAATCTTTAGTTTGGGCATGTCTTGGATGTCGACGGCGCCGATGACGCGGTTGTCGTCGTCGACGACGATGAGGTCGTCGATGTTGTGCTCTTCGTAGATATTCAGGATCTCGAGCGCGAGCATCTCTTTGCGCAACGTTTTGGGTTCGCGCGTCATGACTTCGTCGACGGTGTGATCGACGAGATTGGGCGTTTCGATCAAATGGCGGCGGAGGTCGCCGTCGGTCATGATGCCCGCGAGGGTTCCGTCGTCGTTGACGATCGCGACGCAACCGGCTTTCGCGCCGGTCATGGCGATGAGGGCCTCGCGCACGGCGTGTCCGGAGGGAACGGTGGCGCAGCGTTCGCCCGTTCGCATGACGTCCTCGACACGCAGCAACAGGGTGCGGCCGATCGCGCCGCCGGGGTGCAGCTTGGCGTAGTCCTCGATCCGGAAACCGCTGGCCTCGAGCAAGGCCATGGCCATCGCGTCGCCGAGCGCGAGGGTGGCGGTGGTGCTGGTGGTGGGGGCCATGTTGAACGGGCAGGCTTCCTTGTCGACCCGGACGGAAACGATGATGTCGGCGTGCTCGGCGAGCGGGCTGTCCATTTCGCCGGTCAGCGCGATGATCTTGACGCCTTTGCGCTTCACGGGTTGGAGCAGCGCGATCAGCTCGTCCGACGCGCCGGAATAACTCATGGCCAGCACGATGTCGCGGTCGGACAGGATGCCGAAGTCGCCGTGCATGGCTTCGATCGGGTGCATCGCCATCGCGGGGGTGCCGGTGCTGGTGAAGGTCGCGGCCATTTTATTGCCGATGTGCCAGTTCTTGCCGACGCCCGCGACGACGACCTTGCCGCCGTTGTTGACGACCGCGAGAATGGCGTCGATCGCCGCGGTAAACCCTTCGCCCAGCTGGCTTTTCACTTTTTCGATGCCGGCGATTTCGACGTCGAGCACTTCCCGCGCGCGTTCTAGATAGTTCAAGGTTCTCTCCCCATGCGTGTTGAATGCCGTAAATTACCCCGATTATTCCAGCCATGGGAATTTATTTATTCAAATAAAGGCCGCGAACCTCTATGGTTTCGAAACATTAAGCATCAGGAGCGAGCTCATGGCGGAGAATGGATCAAAAGTTGGGTGTTGGATCGCGATCGCGATATTGGCGTTGATGCTGTTCGGTAGTTTTTTGACCAATCTGGGGCTTTCGGCCGCGCTGTTCGCCGGCGGCGGATCGAGTTCGGGCGACTACGACCTGCCCGTTGACGAGTTCCCGTATTTCGACGAGGTGTGGTCGTACGGCGAGGGCGACGTGAAAGTGGCGCGCATCGGTCTTGAAGGGGTCATCATGCGCGGTCGTTCGCAGCGGCTGATCGGGTACGAGCCCGACATGGTCGAGTCGGTTCTTTCCCAGATCCGCGCCGCGACCGTGGACGAGGAGGTCCGGGCGATCCTGCTCGAGGTGGACTCGCCGGGCGGGGCGGTCACGCCGAGCGACGAGATTTACGCGGCGCTTAAGGAATTTAAAAGCGGCGACGAGCAGCGCGTCGTGATGATCTTCATCCGCGACCTCGGCGCGTCGGGCGCGTACTACGCCGCGATGGCCGGCGACTACATCATGGCCGAGCCCACCGCGATCGTCGGTTCCGTCGGCGTCATCATGCAAACGCTGAACCTGAAAGGGCTCGCCGAGAAGGTGGGCATGAGCTCCGTCACCATCGCCTCCGGCGAAAACAAAGACATGCTCAACCCGTTCGAGGAGGTCGATCCCGAGCACCTGCGCCTGCTGCGGGAATTGGTCGATTCCATGCAGGAGCGTTTCGCCTCGATCGTCGTCCACTCGCGCGGACTCAAAAACCGCGATCTGCTCGACGGCCGCGTTTTCACCGCCGATCAAGCCATGGAGCATAATCTGATCGACGGCGTCGGCTATTGGAACGACGCCGTCCACAAACTCAAGTATCTGATGGACGTGGACGAGCTGTACATCGTGCGCTATTCCCAGCCCACCGGCTTTTGGAACGCCCTCCTCGGCGCGAAAACGCCGGTGATTCCGGAATTCAAAGCCATGGATTCGCCGCGTCTGATGTACCTTTGGAAACCCTGATCCCGGAGCGCCCCAAAATGAGAAAATCCGTTTTATTGATCGTCCCCGCGCTCGTCGTCCTGACCGGATGCGAGACCATGCAAACACCGCAACAGCGCCGCGCCGCCGACGCGCGGCAAGCCGCCGCCCGCCGGCAGCAAGAGGAGCAGGTCTTCCGCGTCCGCGGCCAGGTGGAAACCGTCGAGGAGGAAAACGCGCGGCTCCAGCAAGAGCTCCAGCAGTTGCGCGCCGACATCAACGCGCTTAACTCCCAAATCGCGGCGCTCAATGGCAAGATGAACTCGCTCGACGCCAAGCAGCAGCGCGAAATGGCCGCGTTGATCAATCAGGTGGAAGCGTTGCTCAAAAAGAGCGTGGCCAGTCAGCCGCGGTCTTCGTCCGGGTCAAGCGCCCGCCCGAGCGGCCCCGGCCGCGAGCACGTCGTCGAGTCCGGCCACACGCTCTCCGCCATCGCGCAAGCCTACGGCACCACCGTCAAAGCCATCAAAGCCGCGAACAACCTCAAGTCCGACCAGATCCGCGTCGGCCAAAAGCTCTTTATTCCGCAGTAGGGTTGACCGGGTTTAAAAGTTAAAGGGTTTCAGGGTGAAACAGGAGGCCGCGCTGGGCTGATAAAACCCGTCGGAGACCCGCGAATCAAAAATCAGAATTCTAAATTCCAAAATCCCTAAAGCGCCCACATGAGCAACAACGGGATCGTGACGATCGCGCCGAGGTGCGTCACGAGCAGGGTGGACGCGATGAAGTCCGAATCGCCGCCGAACCGTTCGCTGAAGATCAGACTCGCCACCGCCGCGGGCATCACCGCCACCACCGTGAGGATTCCGCGGGCCGTTTCGTCCATCGGAATCAATTTGAGCAACAGAATGAAAATCACGGGCGTCACGATCAGGCGCATGGCCGAAAGAAGCCAGACCTGTTTGTCGAGCGCCGCCTTCGCGTCGAGCGCCGCGATGCGGCTGCCGGAAACCACCAT
>JARFRL010000420.1 GCA_029287275.1 Pontiella desulfatans | reverse complement strand
GCGCCCCCATGACCGCGCCGATGCTCGTTCCCGTGATGCAGGCGGGTTTGACGCCCAATTCGTCGAACACCTCGAGAATTGGAATGTGCGCGAATCCCTTCGCTCCGCCGCCGCCCAAAGCTAGTCCGATTTTTTTCATGCGGCTGATACTAGGGCGTCCATTCGGCGTCGGCAAGAAATTCAGCGACAATGTCTTTATAAGTCGATAGCCGCTGGGATTTTTTCAGCTTCTTGAACATTTTCCGGCCATTGGAAAGATGCGTCGTCTGATACGTCCAAAACTCCTTCATTTTCCCGAGAACGGGGTGATCGCCGTGCAGGACCGCCTCGTATTCCGCGACCAAGTCGTCGTGAAAGGCCGCGACGCGCTCGATGTGTTTTTCACACCTTGCAAGGTGTGAAATTCCGCGTTTGATCTCCTCGCAGAGAAACGGGTTCGCCAAAAGGCCGCGGCCAAGCATGAAACGTTGGACGGTGGGAAATCGGGTTTCGACGTTCTGAAAAAGCGCGCGGTCGTTGATGTCGCCGTTGTAGCACACGGTCGGCTCCAGCGCGTTGAAAGCTTCCTCGAACGCGTCGAGATCAACCGTTCCGTCATACATCTGCTCCGCGGTGCGCGGATGGACGATCACCTCAGTAAGCGGATACCGGTTCAGCACGGGAATCAACGCCATCAGTTCCGATTTATCCGCGACGCCGAGCCGGACCTTGACGGAAATCTTGACGGGGCTTCGCGCGCAAACCTGATCAAGGATCGCGTCAACCGTGTCCGGATAGGGCAACAAACCCGAGCCGCGCCGTTTTTTGCGGATCGGCTTGTGGGGACAGCCCATGTTCCAGTTGACTTCGTCGTAGCCCAGATCGGCCAGCGCGCTGTTCATCCGAACGAAGTCGTCCGCGTTGTTGCCGATGACTTGGGGGATGAGCGGCAAGCCGGTGTTGTTTTCCGGCAGGACGTCCTTGAGCAACTTCGGATTGATTTGGTCCGCGCCGACGGTCGAAATAAACGGCGCCATTTCGACGTCCAGTCCCTGGAAATGGCGAACGAAGGCCTGACGATAAAACATCGTCGTGATGCCCCGCATCGGCGCGAGAATCAAGGTTGGCGCCGGGGCGGGCATTAAGACGCGCGGGAGAGGAACTTGCGCTCGCGGGTGTCGACCCGAACGATTTCTCCCGGCGCGATGTATTCCGGAACCTGCACGATCAGGCCGGTGGAGAGCGTGGCTGGTTTGGTGCGCGAGGTCGCGGAGGCGCCTTTCATCGCGGGCGGGCATTCGACGATCTCGAGATCGATCGTGTCGGGCATTTGCAGGGTCAGCACGCGGCCGTCGGAAACGAGGGCGGTGATGCCTTCCATGTCTTCCATCAGGAAGGGCAGGCAATCTTCGATGTCTTCCGTCATGAGCTCGAATTGCTCATAGGATTCCAGATCCATGAAGCTGTAGCGATCGCCGTCCTTGTAGAGATACTGAACCTCGCTCTTGTCATAAGTGGCTTCCTGCAATGGATCCTCGCTCCGGTAGGTTTGATCGACCTTCTGGTTGGTGGAAACATTGCGAAAACGAACCTTGTAAATCGTGCCGCCGCCGCGCGCCGTCGGTGACTGCTGGGTGATGTTTTGGATGATGTGCGGGGTGCCGTCGATGTCGATGACGGACGATTTCTTGAGCTCACATGCTTTGATCATTAAATTCTCCTGATTCACGAAACGCGCAATATCTCCAAACCGCTGGCGATAATCAAGCGGATTTAGACGCAACAGCCTCTATTGGTTAAGATTTAGATGGAATGCGACCTGATAAAGGGTTGGCATTCACCCCGGGATTATAGATAAACGGAGCCGGTTAAGCGGTTTTGTTGACCGCGGAGGGCGACGTGCGAAATTGGAGTAAGGTGTTGATTCTGGCGGGGCTCGCGGTTTTTCACGCGAGCGCGGGGCCTCGGGCGCGCTTGTTGACCAAAGACGCGGAGAGCGGCTCGCCGGAAGCTCAGTACGATCTAGCCGAAATCCACCGCGCGGGCGATGAGGTCGAGCGGAATCTCGAACTTGCCGCGGCGTGGTATGAAAAGGCCGCGGTTCAGAATCTTCCGAAGGCCCAATACGCGCTCGCGCTGTGCCACGCGGAAGGAAGCGGCGTTCCACGAAATGATGAACGGGCTCTGTACTGGCTGAACAAGGCGGCCGGATACTATTACGCCCCCGCTCAGTACAAGCTCGGGGAAAGTTACGCCAACGGTGAGCTCGGTCTGCGGAAGGATCCGGAGGAAGCCGTGAAATGGATGCGCCAGGCCGCGGCGCGGGAATTCGGGGGAGCCTTCCATGCCATGGGAAACTACTACCTGTTCGGCCGGGGCGTCGCCGCCGATGAGGCGAAGGCCGTTGAATGGTTTCAGCGCGGCGCCGCGCGCGGCGACGAGAAGTGCGTCCGGATGATCGCGAATAATTTTCAGGAATGGTCCGCGTATCTAACGGATGCCAAGCCCGGACTCGGCCTCGTTGTTAAACAAGCGCGATCCGGCGACGCGGACGCGCAACTGACCTTGGGTCGGTATTACTGGAGCGAGGCGTCGGAACCCGAGGCTCGACGGATGGCCGTCACGTGGCTGACGAAAGCCGCGGAGCAGGGACGTGTCGAGGCCGACAAGTTGCTGGTCGACTACTATCTGGAAAAAGACCGCGCGCTTTTAATGAAACACTGCGAGAAGGTCGCGGAAAGCGGCGACGCGGAATATCAGGAAAAGCTGGCGGGACTCTACGTCGAGAACGGAGCGGAAGCCGATCTGAAAGCCGCGGCGCACTGGTATCTCAAGGCCGCCAAACAGGACCGGCTTGAGTCGCAGATAAAATGCGTCTTCATCTATGGCAAAGGGACCGGCGTCGCGCGCGATCGCTCCGAGGCGTACGCCTGGGCGCTTATGGTCGGCCATCGCGGAAACAAAGCCTATGAACGAGCGTTGGAGCCGATCCTGAGCATGGAAGAAAAAATGAAAGCGATGAAGCGCTTTCGAGCGCTGCTCCGCGAGATTAAATGATTACTTCGTCGCGTTGATCATCGCCGCGGAGAAGCCCGCGCCGAAACCGTTGTCGATGTTCACGACGGTGATGTTGGGCGCGCAGGAATTGAGCATGGTGAACAGCGGGGCGAGTCCGTTCATGTGCGAACCATAGCCGACCGACGTCGGCACCGCGATCACGGGGCACGCCGCGAGGCCGCCGACGACGGACGGCAACGCGCCTTCCATGCCCGCCACCGCGACGATCGCCCGCGCCTGCTGGATCTTCTCGTTCTGCGCCAAAAGACGATGGATGCCCGCGACCCCGCAGTCGTAGAGTCGTTCCACCTTGGCGCCGGAAATCGAGGCGGTGACCGCGGCTTCCTCGGCGACGGGGATGTCGGCCGTGCCCGCGGAGATCACCAGCACGGCGCCGGTTTTTTCCCGTTCCTCGGTCTCGAGGGAGATGGTGCGCCCGAGCTCGTTGTAAACCAATCGGTCGTCGACCTTCTCGAGGCGCTCGAACAACGCGGGTTCGGCGCGGGTCATTAGAATGTTGTCGTTGCGTTTCGCCAGCGCTTGATAAATCTTCTCGACCTGTTCGTGGGTTTTTCCTTGGCAGAAAACGACCTCCGGATAGCCCGTGCGCAAGGCGCGGTGATGGTCGACCTTCGCGAAGCCCATGTCTTCGAAGGGAAGTTGCTTGAGCGTCTCGAGCGTTTGGGTCATCTCGACCTCGCCGTTTTTGAATTGAGTCAGCAGGTTGACGAGTTTGTTTACTTCCATGGCGGGGTCTCCGGTAGTAGCGCTTTGAATTCGCGGATGAGTTTGTTCTGATATTCGTCCGAAAAGTTTCCGGCGAGAAAAAGGGCGTGCGCCTCGTCCATGAAGCGCGTCCAGCTATCCACCTCGTGGCCTGGGTTGATCGGGTAAAAGCAGCAGCCAATCGCGAGGGCCGTCGCCAGGTCGCCGGGCGCGTCGCCCATCATCAGGATGGATTTGGCGGGATAGCGGTCGACCGCGGCCATGGTGAAATGGTCGATCTTGCTGCCGAGTTCCGGGCCCGCGATGACGGAGACGTATTTCGCCAGATCGTCGCGGTACCAGTCCTTCAACAGCGCGACCGCCTGGGTCTGCGAAATCACGATCGCGTCGGAGGTTTCATGAATCCGGCGCAACGCGTTTACCGCGCCGCGGAACGGGGGCGGATCGGGCATGTTTTGGTCGATGTCCAGATTGAGATCAACGCTCCATTGATAGGCGTCGGCGAGCAGCTTGTCGCCGGTGCGTTCCGCCTCGGCTTGGATGGTCGCGTTGCTGAGCGGCATGCCGGAGTCGCAATATTCCCGGAGCGACGCGGGATCCGGCAACGCGGCTCGATCCCGCGCTTCCGGCCAGTCGTTCAGCAACTCGAAGGTTTTGCACAGGCCGAGAAAGCGGTTCAGCCCGCGGAACGTCGAGTAAAGATAGGTGAACTCCGCCGCGGCGCGCGCCTGGGGTTCGATGGCTTCCAGGCCCCAGTGGCGAATGATCGCGGGGTGAAAGTGATCTTTCTGCTTGGTTTCCATCGTGTCGAACACGCACCCGTCGGAGTCGATACCCACGAAGGTGTCGAATTTGGGAAGGAAATTGATCAGGTCGTCTTTAGTGAATGCTCTCATATCAGGCCCAGTAAATCCAGAGAGTAGGTCGGCGAGGCGCGGCCGGTCAAGCATTCAACCCAGAAAGGCGTTTTTTGGGCGATTTGGTTGGAAATCCATAAAACCAAACGCTATCTTCCTTCACTATATTCATTAATCCGCATAAACGAATAGAGGTTTGAAAAATGAGTAAAATCCGAGTTGATCACGTATTCACGTCCGAATCCGTTTCCGAGGGCCATCCGGACAAGGTCTGCGACCAGATTTCCGACGCCATTCTCGACGCCTGTCTCGCGAAAGACGCCAAAAGCCGCGTGGCCTGCGAAACGCTGACCACCACCAATCTCGTCGTCAACGCCGGCGAAATCACGTGCGCCGGTTGGGACGACATTGATGCCGAAAAGATCGCGCGCGCCGTTTGCCGCGACATCGGTTACGACCGCGAAGAGCTGGAGTTCTGCTCCGAAACGTTTGAATACATCAATCGGCTGCACGGTCAGTCGCCCGACATTTCCCAAGGCGTTACCGAAGGCGAAGGACTCTTCGCGGAGCAGGGCGCCGGCGACCAGGGCATGATGTTCGGCTACGCCTGCAACGACACCGAGGAGCTGATGCCCGCGCCGATCGCGTTCAGCCATCGTCTGCTCGACGAACTGCAGAAGATTCGCAAAGCCGGAACGATCCCTTATCTTCGACCCGATTCCAAATCGCAGGTTTCCGTTCAATACAACGAAGGCAAACCGGTCGCGATCGAGACGGTCGTGATCTCGCATCAAACCGACGACGTTTCCCTCGAGCGAATCCGCGAGGATCTGATCCAAGTGTGCAAGGACGTGCTCGCGCCCACCGGACTGCTGAAAGACGAAACCGAATACTTCATCAACCCGACCGGCAAATTCGTCATTGGCGGACCGCATGGCGACGCGGGCCTCACGGGCCGCAAGATCATCGTCGACACCTATGGCGGCGTCGGCAGCCATGGGGGCGGCGCGTTCTCCGGGAAAGACCCCTCCAAGGTCGACCGCTCCGCGGCGTACTATTCCCGTTACGCGGCGAAAAACATCGTCGCCGCGGGCCTCGCCGAGAAATGCGAGATTCAGGTCGCGTACGCCATCGGCGTGCCGGAACCGCTCAGCATCAACGTCGATACCTACGGCACGGGCGCGGTGGACGATCATGTGCTCGAACGCGTGCTCAAGTCCGGCGAGATTTTCGACTTCCGCCCGAGCGCCCTCATCGAGGATCTGGGACTCATGACCCCCAATGGGTGGAGCTACCGCGAATCCGCGGCCTATGGTCACTTCGGCCGCGGCCGGTTCCCGTGGGAAAAGACCGACAAAATCGACGCGCTGAAAGCGGCCGTCAACGCGTAACGCCGCGCCGCGTTTCGCGTCGGAAAAGCGTCCCGAATCCTCGGGGCGCTTTTTCATGTCCCGTCTTGAAGAACGCGCCTCAAAGCGTATAGTGCGCTCACACTTTTTTAGCGCGGCCGAAACCTATGTCCAACAAACGGAAAATCGAAAACCTCGAAACCTACATGCTGTCGATCATCGACGGCTCCGAAAAGGGTAAGTGGCCGAGCACGCTGCGCGTTCTGTTGAAGGGATTCTCGCTGCTGTTTTCTCTGATCGTCCAGATTCGGCTCCAGCTCTACAAGCATCGCATCATCCGCGGCAACACGCTCGGTTGCCAAGTGATCAGCGTGGGCAACCTGACCGTCGGCGGAACGGGAAAAACGCCGGTGGTGGAGGTCTTCGCGCGCAACCTGCAACAACAGGGCCGCAAGGTCGCGATTCTCAGCCGCGGCTACAAGAGCAAGGAAATGTCGTTCCGCGAGAAAATGATCCAGCGCGTAACGACCGGGAAAATCGAAACGCCGCCGCGCGTCGTGTCCGACGGCAAGCGCCTCTTGCTCGATTCCTGGACCGCGGGCGACGAACCCTACATGCTCGCCTCGAATCTTCCCGACGTCTCGGTGGTGGTCGATAAAGACCGCGTCAAGGCCGGAAAATACGCGATCAAAGAGCTCGGTTGCGACACGCTGATCCTCGACGACGGCTTTCAGTATTTGAAACTCGGGCATCGTCTGGATATCGCGTTGGTCGACCGAACCAATCCATTCGGGCACGGGCATTTGCTGCCGCGCGGCCTCTTGCGCGAGCCGATGCGCAACATCAAACGCGCCGGGTTCATTTTCATCACCAAATGCGGCGACGAAGGCGAACCGGAGCTCAAGGAGCAGTTGCGGAAACTCAATCCGGTCGCGGAAATTTCCGAATGCCGACACGCCGCGAAATATCTGAAGGATGTTTTCGGCGACGAAACCTATCCGCTCGAAAAGCTCAACGGCATGAAAATCGCGGCGGTTTCCGCCATCGCGGTTCCCGAAAGTTTCGAAAAGGCGCTGGAGGCGTTCGGCGCGGAAATCGTCTACACCCGCCGCTTCGCGGACCACCACCGTTTCTCGCAACAGGAAATCATCAACACGATCAACTGGAGCATCAAACGCGGCGCCGAGGCCATCCTCACCACGGAGAAGGACGCGGTGCGGTTTCCTTTCGTCGAGCGGCGCGACATCCCGGTCATCTACATGCGCGTCGAGATCGAGATGCTCAGCGGCGAGGAGGAGTTCATGGACTGGATCTCGCGCATCTGTTTCAAATCCCCCCGGGCGTCATGACGAGCGAACGCGTACTCATTGTTGGACTGAACTGGATCGGCGACGCCATCATGAGCATGCCGGCCATACAGGCGTGTCGCGCCGAAAATCCAACCGCCCACATCACCATGCTGTGCAAACCCTACCTGAAACCGCTTTGGGAAACGCACGCCGCAATCGACGACGTGCAAACGATCGAAAAAACAGGAGCGACCATCGCGAAGCTCAAAGCGATGAAGTTCGACCGGGCGTTCATTCTGCCCAAGTCCGTCCGCTCCGCGTGTCTGCCGACCCTGGCGGGCGTGCCGAGGCGGATCGGCCTGCGCGGGAAATGGCGTTCGTTGATGCTCACGAAAGTGATTCCGCTCGCGGGCGGGCATCAGTCCAATGAATATTTCCCGATCCTCGCGCCGAAATCCGTGGA
>JARFRL010000419.1 GCA_029287275.1 Pontiella desulfatans | reverse complement strand
ACGGTGGAAGTGGTCGCCAGCCAGCCCGGCGACGCGACGTTCGCTCCGGCGGCGCCGGTGCTGCGCTCGTTCCGAATCGCGGAGGAAATTCAACACCTCTACGTGGAGCCCGTCGCGAACCAGCTTCGCGGAGGAGCGGCTGTTCAAGTACGCGCCTATTCCAGTTCCGGCCTTCCCGTGAAGATGCAGGTGCGCGACGGACCGGACTCGGTGTTGATCGACGAGGCCTCGCACGCGCTTGATCTGGGCGACGAAGCGGGCGCGGTCACGCTGCGGGCTTTCCAACCCGGCGACGCGGTTCACGCGCCGGCGGAGGATCTTTTGGTGGACTTTGAAATCGTCGAGCTCGGCGCGTCCAACGCGCCGATCGCGCTGACGGTCTGGTTGTCCTCGAACGCCGCGCCGCGGCTGGTGGCGACGCGCGCGTTGGACGCGTATGGCCGATCGGCGCTTCGGCTCGAACACGCGCGCGATCCGCGCCTCGCGGCGGGGTCGCGGGTGCTGGAGTCGACCAACCTGATCGCATGGACGGTCGCCACGCCGCGGATGCTGGAGCTGAGCGAAACGAACCTCGTGGCGCTGATGCCCACGTCCGCGACGAACGCGTTTTTCCGGCTGGAACTCGAAGCGCCGTAGGGGCTACTTGATTTTAAGCGCGAGCATCGTCATGTCGTCGTGTTGACGGCCGTCGCCCGTGAACGCCAGCACTTCGGCGCGGATGTTTTCCAGCAGATCGCCCGCGGAAGCATCGGCCATGCGCTCTACGGCCGCGACGAGGGTTTCGATTCCCCATTCCTCGTTGGCGGTGTTCATGGCCTCGGTGATTCCGTCGGTGTAGGTGACGACCAGATCGCCCGGGCGCAGGGAAACGTTCCGGGTCTGAATGATGGAGCTGAAGGTCTCGTTGTCGACGAATCCGATCGCGACGCCGGCGGTTTCGGCGTGGTCCGCCTTGGGTTCCCCGTTCCGGATGATGATGGGCGCCTCGTGTCCGGCGCGGGCGTAGCTGAGTTGATGGGTTTCGAGGTTGAGGACCATGTAGAGCATGCTGATGAACATGTCCTCCGCGAGGTTTTCGCTGAGGATGCGGTTGAGCGTGCCGAGCATGTTGGCCGGATCGTACACCCGTTCGGCGTTGACGCGCAGCACGCTTCGACAAACGGCCATCATGAGCGCGCCGCCAATGCCTTTGCCGCTGACGTCGGCGATGGCGAGGCCGATATGCTGGTCGTCGATTCGGATGAAGTCGTAGTAGTCGCCGCCGATATCCATCGCGGGATGGTTGAAGGCCGCGAGGTCCACGCTGGAAAAGACGGGCAGCTCGCGCGGCAGCAGGGAGTGTTGGATCTGCTGGGCGATGCGCATGCCGCGGTCGAGCTCGCGCTTCTCCTCGAGGCTTTCCTGCAGGCCGGCGTAGTGGATCGGCACCGAGGCCTGCGCCGCGAGCGCCCGCGCCAGATTGAGGTCCGACATCGCGAAGCGGCTCCCATTGGTTCGGTTGACGAGCGCCATGACGCCGATGGTGTGGTTGCCGAAGCGCATGGGCACCACCAGCAACGTTCGGATCTTTAAAAACTCATCGGTCGCGCGCGGGACGCGGGAGTCCATTTCCGCGTCTTCCACCAGGATGGAGTTGCCCAGCACCGCGGACTCGCCGATCAAACCTTTGCCCAGCGCGACGGGGGTGTTTTTGATGATCCGTCGCAGCGCGTCGGTCGCGTCGTCTTCGAGGTTTTTGATTTGGGTCTCGAAGGGCGGGGGGAATACGCCGGAAACGGCGCGGGCCACGAGTTTTCCGGAGCGCGGATTCAGCAGATAGATCGCGCCGGAGCCGGCTTTGCAGGTGCGGACGGCGTAGTGCAACACGCGGGAGAGCAGGCTGTCCATGTCGACCGAGTCGGAATCGACGAAGACCTCGCCGACGTTGTGCACGAAACCCAGCGCGGCTTCTTTTTCCTGAAGCAAAATATCGCGTTCATGACGCAGTTCGACGCGTCGGCGGTGACTGATGAAAAGAAGAAGCCCGAAGACCGCGGGAATGAACAGGTCGAAAAAAATGGTTAACCACAAAAGAAAACCATGCATCACAACCTACTCTTCACTGAGGGAGCGGACATCGTCCTGAAGGAATTCAAGCACGGCTTTGAATTTGTTGTAGTTGGCGGGGTTGATGTCGACGAGGGTTTCATGGGCCTCGAGCGTGGTCTTGGCCGCGTTGAGTTTGTTGGCGAAGTCGGGCTCGAGCGTTTGCTCGCCGGTTTGCTCGCCGGTCATGAGATCACGCTCCTCGTCGGTGGAGGACATGGAATAGTCAACCACGCGATCAACGCCGAGCGTGACCAACAGTTTGCGGTTTTTATCGGATAAATTGATGAGTTTGAACGAGAACGAGGGTTTGCTTTTGATTACGCAGGCCAAACCGGCCACGACGCCCATGAACGTACTATCCATGCCGGCGCAGTCCGACATGTCGATCACGACGCGGTCCGCGCTTCGCTCGTCCATGACCTTATGAATGAATTGTTTCATCGGCGGACTGATTTTGAAGGAACCTCGTCCCTCAATTCGAATGACGGCCACGCGATCAATAAACGCGGCCGTCAGGTTGTCGCCGTTTCCGTTGCCCAAACCCATCGTTTCACACACCCCTCAAAGAATACTCCGAACCCTTTGAATAGTAGCACCGCCCTTGATGAGTTCAACGTCAATAGTCCTTAAAAATCACGGAATCTACTAGCGCGGTCCTTGATAAAGATTTAAAAGAGAAGGTTTTTTCCGGCGCGCTCAGGCGGGTCGAATGATTACGACGCACTCGCCTTTGACCGTTCGGCCCTCGTACACGGCTTTGATTTCCGCGGGCGTGCCCGCCGTGAGTTCCTCGAATTTCTTGGTCATTTCGCGCGCGACGAACACGATTCGGTCCGGGCCGAGATAGTTGTCGATCTCGTCGAGCACCTTGATCAGCCGGTAGGGCGATTCATAAAGGGCGACGGGCAAATCCGCGTCCTTCCACTTTTCGAGATCGCGTTTTCTGCCGCCGCTTTTATGGGGGAGAAACCCCGCGAAGATGAACCCCTTTTCGCCGAAGCCGCTGAGCGCGACCGCGGTGGTGACCGCCGCGGGGCCGGGCGCCGAGGTGATCATCACGCCGGCTTCGCGGCAGAGCGCCGCGACCCGCGAGCCGGGATCGGATATGCAGGGCATGCCGGAATCGGTGACCATCGCGACGGCCTGCCCGTTCTCGATTCGCTCGATGATCTGTTCCACGCGCTGGTGTTCGTTGAATTTATGGCAGCTCATGAGCCGCGTCGTGATTTCATAGCGATCCGTCAGGCGGCGCGTGTGCCGCGTGTCTTCGGCGAGGATCAGGTCGGCTTCCCGCAGCGTTTCCAGGGCTCGAAACGAGATATCGCCCAAATTGCCGATCGGCGTGCCCACGATGTAAAGTCCAGGTTCCATTTCGAAACAGTAGGGGATTCGCCGCGCGCCGCCAATCTGAAACGTGGCGAACGGGCTTGCCAGCCACCCGCCCGTCACGCGAATTTGAACGGATGCTTTCGAAACCACAACGCGAACGAGCGTTCAACATCATCATCGCGACCCAGTGTCTCGGCATGTTGACCACCTTTCTGTTTCAAAACGGGTTCTATTTGAACTATTTCACGAAGCTGGGTTTTTCCAGTTCCGCGTTCGCCCTGTTCGCCGCGCTGCCGGCGCTGGTCGGCGGCGTGTTGATTCTTCCGTTGGCCTACTACTCGGACCGCTTCGGCAAGCTCCGGCTGGCGCTCTTTGGCCAGCTGTCGCTGATCGGTAGTCTGGTCGTGATGATGATGGCGGGGTGGGGCGCGGCGCGTTTCGCGGCGCCGCTCGTCGCGACGTCGCTGTTGGTGTTCTGCCTGGGTTCGAGCCTGCAGGGCGCGAGTTGGTTCGCCTTGCTGAATCCGATCATTCCCGCCGAGATCCGCGGCCGGTTTTTCGGTCGGTTGCGGGTTTCGTTTCTGACGGTCAACATCGTCTTCGCGACGCTGGTTTCCTTCGTGATGAAACACACGCGGTCGATGGCCGCGTTCCAGGCGTTGTTGGCGCTCATTCTCCTGGCGCACGTGGCGCGCTATTTCACCTACGCCCGGATTCCGGAACTCGAGCGGGAGCATCGCGGCGAACACGCGAAGCGATCGTTCTGGACCGCGTGCGCGCAGGTTTTCGCCATCCCCGGCTACATCGCCTTCAACGGCTACGTTTTTTTGATCACCCTTTTCACCGCGGGCGTCCCGATCGTGTTCGGCCTGATGCAGAAGGACGTGTTCGCGTTCTCCGCGGCGAAGATCATGATGGTCGGAAATTTCTTTCTAGGCGGCGCGATGGCGGGGTGCGCGCTGGGAGGACGGGCGGTCGACCGCTTCGGCACGCGCGTCGTGTTCCTGCTGACGCACGTCGCGTACGCGTTGATCATCGTTTCGATGTTGGCGCGGCACTGGACGCCGTGGCCGATCATGGGACACGTGGTGGCCTGCTCGTTCTTGTTCAGCATGACGGCCGCGATCGCCGGCGTCGCGGTTTCGTCGGAGGCGTTGGCGTTGATTCCGGCCACCAACAAGTCGCTCTCGACGGCCGTTCACATGTCGCTGGTCAGCTTCGGGGTGGCGCTCTCCGGCGTGTTCGTTTCGCGCGCGATCGGCTGGGACATGCTGGCGTCGGAATGGACGTTGCTGGAGCGCGGCTACACCGCGTACGACTCGATCCTGCTCGGCTTCGCGGTGCTGACCGTCCTGATGCTCGCCACGATCGGGCTCGTGCCGAAGGTCGTGAAACAGGCGCGGTTCATGCCCGGCGGCGGATATCCGCGCGTGTAGGCTTTTCCCGCGCGCGGCGGCTAATCAACCAGCGCGTCGAAATGGGCGTCCAGCAGCTGGGCGCCGCCGGTTTTGATCGCGGTTTCGAGCGTGCGGAACGAGCGCGTGCGCGCCTGATCGAGCGTCTTGTGCGCCTCGCGGCCTTTGTCGCGGACCGTCACGAGCACGTCGCCGTTGGCGGCGCGGATCTGGAGCGTCAACTCGTAGCGCACGAACACGAGGCCTTGCTCGCGCTCGCCGGT
>JARFRL010000351.1 GCA_029287275.1 Pontiella desulfatans | reverse complement strand
GCGCGGCGGGAACCAAGACCGACGTTCCGGCGGGCGCGGTCAGGCTGTTTTCGCCCCAACTAATTTCGGCTTCGCCCTCGGACACGAACAGCGCGTGAAAGGTCGTTCCGGTCATGGGAACTTCCAGCGGCGCCGAAAACGTCAATTTTTCCAGTTTGAAATACTCGCAGCTCAACACCTCGGAACACTGAAAGGTTTCGGTTTCAACGAGCGTTTTCGGTTCAACCAATGGATTGCCGTGGTCGTCCCAGTTGATCACGTCGATGGCTTGGTCGATATGCAGCTCGCGCGGCTTTCCATCGTTGCCCATTCGATCCCAGTCGTAGATGCGGTAGGTCGTGTTGGAGTTTTGTTGAATCTCGAGAATGAAACAGCCGTCGTCGATCGCGTGAACGCGGCCGCCGCGGACGAAGATCGCGCTGTCCTTGACGACGGGAACGGAGCGCATGGTTTCGCCGCTGGTTCCGTTTTCCACGGCTTCGATAAAGCTTTCCTTCGTGACGCCTTCGTTTAGACCGCAATAGACTTGGGTGGGGTTGTCGCCCAGCATGTACCACATCTCGGTTTTCGCTTCGCCGCCGAACTCGGCCGCGGTCGCGTCGTTCGGGTGCACCTGAACGCTCAGTTTCTGTTTCGCGTCGATCAGTTTGATCAAGAGCGGGAACTTCGAGCCTTCCACCACGGACCCCATGATTTCCTTGGGGCTTTCCTGAAGCAGGGCGCGAATCGTTTGGCCCTCGAGCGGTCCGTTGGCGATCACGCTCATGCCGTCGTCGTGGTCGGAAATTTCCCACGATTCGGCGTAGACGCCCGCGGGTTCGTTTCGGTTGTAGGTTTCGGGGATGCGGGAGCCGCCCCAAGGATAATCCTTGTAGACCGGCTTGAACGTCATGGGGTAGAAGTCGTTTTTCATGCGGGGGATTAAACGGATGAATGGGTTGCGAATCAATATCCAAATGTGGCTCAATGCGATTCATGGAGCAACCACGCAACAGCAGAGGCGGTGGCGCGCGATGGGATATGGACCGCGTTCGCTATGGCCTCCCCAAGCCGCCGGCGCCGAAACGGGACATCAAAACCGTCGCGGAAGTGCTGAAAGACGTCGTCGACTCCTTCGAGCAACCGGTGCAGGAAAACACGCGCGTGCTACGCGAGGCGTGGTCCGAGTTGGTCGGGGCCCAGATCGCCGCGCATAGCGAGCCGGGCTTCATCAAGGACTTCGCGCTGACGATATTCGTTGATCATCCGGGGTGGATGCCCGAGCTGGAGCGACTCCGGCGCCCCCTGTTGATGAAGCTGCAGTCGAAATATCGCGAGCTACGCGTTCGAAAGCTTCGGTTTTCGCTTCAACACTAGAGCAGCGATCCCGCCAGATCGGCCAGCTCGGAGCGTTCGCCTTTGGTCAGGTTCACGTGAGCGTAGAGCCGTTGGCCCATCATTTTCTCGATCAGATAGCTGAGTCCGTTGGAATGGCTGTCGAGATAGGGGTGGTCGATCTGAAAAATGTCGCCGGTGAAGACGATCTTCGTGCCCTCGCCGGCGCGGGTGATGATGGTTTTAATCTCGTGCGGGGTCAGGTTCTGCGCCTCGTCGATGATGAAGAAGGTGTTCACCAGACTGCGGCCGCGGATGTAGGAGAGCGGCTCGATGACCAGTTTTTTGTCGTCGACCAGTTTCGAGACCTGGGTGCGTTTGGCGTCGCCCTGCGCGTGCTCGATGACCGCGAGGTTGTCGAAAAGCGGTTTCATGTAGGGATCCAACTTGGACTGAATGTCGCCCGGCAGGAAGCCGATGTCTTTGTTGCTGAGCGCGACGATCGGGCGGGCCATCAGGATTTGCCGGAAACTTTTCTTT
>JARFRL010000413.1 GCA_029287275.1 Pontiella desulfatans | reverse complement strand
GAACCGGGTTCCATGAGATCCAGCGCCGCGGTGCGTTCCACCGCGTCGGTGTTGCGGGTCCAGTCGGGCGACCGGTCCTTCGATTTGTTCGCGCATCCCGTCATGATGATGAGTCCCGTTAGCGATGAAGCGATCAACGCTTGCTTAGTAGATAATGAGCCACGTGCCATTCCTCGCCTCCTTTGAATCCGAAAAGTTCCTCGCACGCCATGAAGAAAAGACGCCAGCGGCCGAATTGAATCCGCGCCTCGTGCTTGTCGAGATCCCGCTCCAGCACGGCGATCGCTTCTTCGGCGTTCCCGTCGATCCGGTCCAGCCAGGCGCGCAGTGTTTTCGCGTAGTGCGTTCCGTTCACGCGCCAGATTCGATCGACGACCATGTCCTGGTTGGTCAGCGTGAGCAGCGGTTCCGCGGGCATCATGCCTTCCTTGAAAAAGTGCTCGGCCATCCAGTTGACCTTGCCCGACTCGTTGAAGAGGTAGGCCAATTCGCGGTGAACGAAAATATGGATGAACAGCTTTCCATCGAGCTTGAGCCAGCCGTTGATCCGCTTGAGCAATTCGGGCCAGTTCCGCATGTGCTCGAACATCTCGACCGAAACGACGCGGTCGAAGCGGCGCGCGATGTTGAATTCGTTCATGTCGGCCGTGACGATCTCTAGATTCGGGAACCCGCGGGCGTCGATGAATTTTTTCTGGGTGCGCGAATTCGAGACGGCGGTGATCTTTGAGTTGGGATAGTGTTTCGCCATCCATAATGACAGCGATCCCCATCCGCAGCCCAGCTCCAGGATGTCCATTCCGTCCACCAGTCCGGCGCGCTTGCAGGTTAGTTCAAGCATCGTCTCTTCCGACTCCGGGAGGGTGGTGTCGGCGACGGGCCAGTAGCCGCAACTGTATTTGAGATGCGGGCCCATGAAGGTTTGGAAGAGATCCGAGGGCACCTCGTAGTGCTGCTCGTTGGGGGTGTCGGTCGCGACGGCGACGGGACCTTGTTCCATCATCTCGATGAACCGGTACAGCGCCTCCATGGCCTCTTCGCGGGAACCTTGTTTTTCCAGCTTGCGGCGGTCGCGCAGCAGTTTTCTGATTCCCGCCCGTATGGCGGTGTCGGGCATCTTTCCTTTTTCGGCAAGTTCCATTAAATCCATCATGTTTAATCTCCGTTGCCCACTGTTCTCGCGGAAAGGTGAATCCTTACGCCGTTTTTTTCTTTTTGGGCCAAGGGATGAGAATGCTGGTGGTGGCCTGATAGTCTCGATAGGCGTCGCCGCGCTTCGCGAGCGATTCGCGCTCCACGTGGGGGATGCCCGTCAGTTTCATCAGGAAAACGTACATCGCGACCGGTCCGATGATCGTCAGCGCGAAGGCGGGGGCGCCGACGCCGATCAACACATACGCGAACCAGTGGATCCATTCGAAGAAATAGTTGGGATGGCGCGACGAGTTCCACAGCCCGTCGCGGCAGACCTTGCCGGTGTTTTCCGGGTTGTTGCGGAAGCGGGCGAGCTGCAGATCGGCGAGCCATTCGCCGCCCATGGCGATCAGCCAGGTCGCGACGGCGAGCAGATCGAACAGCGACAGCGACGCCTGGGTCTTGCTGGCGCCCGCGAGGAAGGGGAGGCCGAATAGAACCACGAGCAACGATTGCGAGGTGAAGAAAACGAAAAACCACGCGTTCGCCTTCGCGCCCCAATGAGCCCTCAGTCGTTGATAGCGCGAATCCTCCTTCTCCACGAAAATACGATCCTTGAGAATGTAGATGACGAGCCGCGCGGACCAGATTCCGCCCATGGCGCCAACGAGGATGCGGCGCGGCAACCAGCCTTCGCCGACGAACGCGGCGTATACCGCCATGGCGCCGACGCCGGCCGTCCAGCCGATGTCCACCACGCCCGCGTCTTTGCGAATCACTTGAATGATCCAAAGCGCGGTGAAGGCTGTGAACGCCCCGATGAAGCCATTCAGCAACATGGGTCCGAAATGGTGTAGTGTTTCCATCACGCTCTCCGTTCGGCGAGTATGCTTTTGGGCGGCTCGCGAATGTCCCACACGATGTGGAACCATTGCAGCACGCGTAGCGTCAGGTAACTCAGATCGATTTCCCACCAGCGGAATCCCTGTCGGGCGCAGACGGCGTATCGATGATGATTGTTGTGCCAGCCCTCGCCCATGGCGAGCAGTCCGAGCAACCAGTTGTTTCGGCTGTCGTCGTCGATCGCGTAGGGTTTCTTTCCATACATGTGCGCGACCGAGTTGATGCAGAACGTCACGTGATACACCGCGACGGTGCTGAGGAAGAAGCCGTAGAACACGAACTGCCAGCCCGAAACGCCCAGCTCCGGGAACGCGAGGTTGAGCCCCGCGCCAAGCCCGAGCAGGCCCACGGCCAGCGCGAAGGCGGGCGCGTAGGGATGTTTGTTCAGCCAGACCAGCTCCGGGTATTTCGCGAAGTCCTTCACTCGGCTGAAGTCGGTCGTCATTAGCTCGCGCTTCATCACCCAACCGATGTGCGCCCACCAGAATCCGTGGTGTCTCGGCGAATGTGTGTCGTCCTCGGTGTCGGAATTCTGATGGTGCATCCGGTGATGACTCGCCCACCACAGCGGATCGCGCTGCGCGGCGGTGGTTCCCAATAGCGCGAGAATGAACTGGAACGCCCGCGAGGTTTTGAAGCTCTTATGGGAGAAGTAGCGGTGATACCCCGCCGTGAGCGCGAAGACGTGCAACACGTACATGGCCGCGAAAATGATGAAGGCCGGCCATCCGCCCTTCACGAAAAACACTCCAGCGCAACTGACGTGCATGAACAGCAGGGGGATGCTGAAGGATGAACGTATGTCGGTCGCGCTGGAGTGAAAAGCTTTCATTAGTCCTGTTTCAAAGCGGCTTCCATCCGCTGTTTGGCGTCGTCGGAAAGGTGCAGGCGCGGCTCTATTTCGCCGGCTTCCTCGTGCTCTAGGTAATCTTTGACGCCGTGCTGCATGTCCACCACCTGTTGATGATATTTTCCGCACATGACGCACAGCTTGATGTGCGCGAACATGGGTACTTTGCGCCACCACGGCATTTCATAGTATCTCTGTTTGGCCAACGCTTTGGCTACTTGTTTGCAAGCGATCATTCAAAATTCTCCGTTATCGAGTGGTCCAGTTTACTTCAAGGCACGATTTCAGTTGTGTTCGCGCCCGATGGAGTACCACCCACAGATTGTTCGGCTTGATGTTGAGTTCCTTACAAATCTCCTCGGTGGACCATCCTTCCAGCTCGCGCAGCGTGAACGCCTGGCCCATCGAGTCCTTCAGTTTGGACATGCAACCGTAGAAAACCTCCCAGAATTCCTTCTGCTCATACGCGTGCTTCGGATCGAATTTCCACTCGGGGGGGTGCTGTGAGGGAATGCCGAAGGCTTTGAACTTCAAGCTGTCGAGAATCTCCTTGCCCTCGGTGTCGTCCACCGCGATCTCGCGCGACGCCTTGCGGATGTAGTCCACCTCCTTGTGGCGCAGGATGCCGCGCAGCCAGTAGCGAACGGGCGTTTTGCCGTCGTACCGGTCCAAGGCCTTGATGCCCGCGAGAAACGTCTCCTGCACGGCGTCCTCGGCCGCGGCGCGATTGCGCAAGCGCACGACCGCGAATTGGAACAGATAATCGCCATGGTCGGCGATCCAGTTTTCCGGATTTGCTAATTCTTTATCATTCATATCGTAAGTTTATTAGAAGCGGTCCCTGTTGGCAATGTTCCTCCCATAAAAAGGCGCGCCTCCCCGCGG
>JARFRL010000335.1 GCA_029287275.1 Pontiella desulfatans | reverse complement strand
CGTTGCCGGCTTTCATGAAGGCTTCGCAGAGGATGGTTCCCGAGCCGCAGAAGGGGTCGTAGAGCGGCCGCTCGCCGTTCCAGTCGGCCAACGCGAGAACCGTGGCCGCGAGCGTTTCCTGCATGGGCGCTTCGACGGATTTGGTTCGGTAGCCGCGCTTGTGCAGCGAGCCTCCGCCAAGATCGACGCTGATGCGGGCTTTGTTTTCGTGAATATAAAGGTTCAGCAGCAGATCGGGAAAATACTTGTCCACATCCGGTCGTTTGGTGGTGCGGTCGCGGAACTGGTCGACGATGGCGTCTTTGAGGATCTGGCCGGCGTATTGCGAGTTCCGGATGTTGCTGTCGGCGACGTTGGAGGTGATGGCGAAGGTTTTGGTGAGCGTGAGAAAGTCGCTCCAGTCGATTTGTTGGGCCGTTTTATAAAGGTATTTCTCGGAATGGCAGTCGAACGCGATCAGCGGCGCGAGCATTCGGGAAAAGACGCGGGTTTTATAGACGATTTCGTAGATGGTCCGCGGATCGGCGCGGAAGTAGAAACCGAGATAACCCTTTCGGATTTCGGTCGCGCCCAGTTTCTTCAGTTCGGCCTCGCCGCTCGATTCGGCGCCGCCGGCCAATTGCCCGAAATATTGCCGGGTGGTTTGGTAAAGGTAATCGCTCATTTCCGAACGACGCGGTTCTGGTCATCCACGAAGACCACGATCGGCTCAAGGGCCTTCGCTTCCTCGTTGTCGTAATTCCCATAGGAAATGATGATGATTTTGTCGCCCACCGCGGCCAAACGCGCCGCTGGACCGTTGAGCTCGATAACGCCGGAGCCGCGCTCCCCGGAAATGGTGTAGGTGACGAAACGCTGACCGTTGTTGAGATTGACGATCTGCACCTGTTCGCCCGGAAGCAGGTCGGCCAGATCCATCAGATCGCGGTCGATCGTGACGCTACCTTCGTAATACAGCTCCAACCCCGTGATGGTGGCGGTGTGTATTTTCGATTTTTTCATGATCCGTTGCATGAGGGGTCCTCGTTTAAAAGGGGCGCATAATGTTCTGGGCCAACGGTTCCGTCAACAGTTGTTTTGAGCCGAATCGCTCAAGGATGTTGAATTCTTGTCGCCGATGAATTCAAGGGGAACATTTAAACGGGATAAAAAGCTCAATTTTTAGTGGCTTTCTCCCGCGAAGTGGCGAGAATGGAGCCTATTTTCCACCCCCGTGGGAATATGCTGATATGAGTGAAACTCTTCCATACACAGAGAAAAAGCTGAAAGACTGGGCCGGTTGGCGGGCGTTTCGCGACGGAAAGGCCCTGTTTGAGCGTGGCGTCGTGGAAAAGGTCGCTTACGAGCATCCGTTCGTGACCGGTCAGCTGAATCTAGGTCCGCGCGGCATGCGCAGCAAATTCGAAGTGCTGAAAAACGGGTTGGTCGAGAACCATTGTCCGTGCCGCGACAACCAGGAACGCGGGTTGATCTGCTCGCATCTGGTGGCCATGGGGCTCGAGGTGATTCGGCGCCACACCGATCCGGCGCGCGCGGAACGGGCGACCGCCGAGAAGCTGCGGATCGATCGAATCGCGAAAGCCGCCGAGGGAACCCGAATCCAGCGGGTACGCAAAGACGCGCCCGGCGCCGTCAAGGCGCACCTGATCATCGAGCTGGCCCGCGACTGGGAAAAGCGAATCGAAGGCAAAAAGACCTCCGTTCACGTTTCGGTGGAATACGACAAGAAAAGGGTCGCGGCTTCGTCCGTTCCCACCGACGTTCCGTTCTCGTTCACGCGGCGCGACGAAAACATTCTATACCTGCTCGAGGACATCTGCGGCGGCGCGGTGAAAAGCGAGGTGGAGATCTCCATCTACGACCTCATCAACCTGCTCCGCCTGCACCAAGGCAGGCTGATCCACCACAAAGGCAAGAAAAAGGGCTATCCGGTCAACGACGCGATGCTCGATTCCGTGGTGGAAATGGACATGGACCGCGGAAATGGAGAGCTGATTCTGCGCGTTGCGACGGAATTGCCCGATGGCGAGCGAGACCTGTTCCCGGTTTACATCATCGGCCAAAACTCGGGTTGGATTTTCTCCGCCGGACAAATCTGGCCGCTCTCCGCCATTCTGCCCTCGTCGACGAGCGAGATCTACTCGGGCGAAATGATCATTCCCCGCGAAACCGTGCCCGCGTTCCTGATGACGGAACTGGCGCGGGTTGAACAGGTTTGTCCCGTCCGCACCGACATCACGCCCGATCTATTCTTCATGAAGCCGGCCAAACCAACCTTCCGGCTGGTGGTCAAAGGCAGCCCCGCGTCGTTGGCCGCGACCCTCTACGCCAACTACAACGACGAAGTCGAGCTCGTCGCCGGCCGCGCCGACATGCGCGGAAACTTCGCGATCCCGGATCCCAAAGACCTGCTGCGCTACCGCATCCGCAACATGGCCGCGGAAAAGAAAGCGGTGGAGAAGCTCCGCGCCGTGAATTTCGAGGGCCGGGCGGGCGACACGCTCAAAAACATCGTCGGCCCGCGCGAAGTGCTCAATTTCCTGGGAACCGGCGTGCCGCAGGTGCGTCGCTTCGGGTGGACGGTCGAGCTCGAAGGCCGCGTTAAACCCTTCGCCGAGAAGGCCGATTACGTCATGCCCGTCGTGCGCGTCGACGAGCCCGAATCGGGCGACTATTTCGACGTCAGCTACGAATACGAAGTCGGCACGGGCAGCGTTTCCGAGCGCGACATTCAGCGCGCCTTGATGAAGGGCGATTCCTTCATCGAGCGCAACGGCCGCACCATCCTGCTGGACGGCGACGCCATCATGCAGGCGCGCGAGGTCTTCGAGGATTGCGCCGTTGGAACGGGCGAGAAACCCGGCTCGTTCCGCATGAGCGGCATTTACGGCAGTTATGTCGAGGCCTCGCTCAACGCGCTGGACGGCATCGGCATTCAGGCGACGCCGAATTGGATCGAAAGCGCCAAGTTGCAAAACCAGCAGGAGTCGGTCGAGGACGTCGAGTTGCATCCCAAGTTGAAAGGCGTCCTGCGCTCCTACCAGCAAGAGGGCGTCAACTGGCTTCGTTTCCTCGAGAACCGCGGCTTCTGCGGCATCCTCGCCGACGAGATGGGGCTCGGAAAAACGTTGCAGACGCTCGCGTGGATTCAATTAGGCCGTTCCGACGAGAGTCATCAGGGAAAGCCCGCGCTGATCATCTGCCCGACGAGTCTGGTGGAAAACTGGAAGGAAGAGGCCGCGAAGTTCACGCCGAACCTCAAAGCACTCGTGCTGCACGGCACCGAGCGCCACCGCAGATGGAAGAAGATTCCCGATTCCGACATCGTCATCACCTCCTACGCGCTGATGCGGCGCGACATCGAGAAGCACCTCGAAACGACCTACTCCATCGCGATTCTCGACGAGGCGCAACACATCAAAAACCGCGCCACGCAGAACTCGCTCGCGGCCAAAAAAATCAAAGCCGACCACCGGCTCGTGCTGACCGGCACGCCGATCGAAAACGGCGTGACCGATCTGTGGTCGATCATGGACTACCTGATGCCCGGCTATCTGGGCCATCACAAGGATTTCCGCGAATACTACGAGTTGCCCATTATAAACGGCGGCGCCGAGGGCGATCACGCCCAGTCGAAACTGCGCCGGAAGCTGCATCCGTTCCTGCTGCGCCGTCTGAAAAAACACGTCGCGAAGGATCTGCCCGCCAAGATCGAGCGCGTCGCGCCGTGCAAGCTCACGCAGGATCAGCACAAGGTCTACAAACAGCTGCTCGAGGACTCCAAAAACAAGATCGCGGACATGGTCGAGAAGGAAGGCTTCAACAAGAGCCGCATGGAAATCCTCAAAACCCTGCTGCGCCTGCGCCAGACCTGCAATCACATCGACCTGCTCAAACTCGACGGCGTCAAGAGCAAGCATCCGTCCGCCAAGATGGAACTCTTCTTCGAATTGATGAACGAGGCCCTCGACAGCAAGCACCGCGTGCTGGTCTTCAGTCAGTTCACCTCCATGCTCGCGATTCTCAAAAAGGAAATGGATGAGCGCGGCATCAAATACTGCTATCTCGACGGAAGCACCAAAGACCGTCAGGACGTGGTCCGCAAGTTCAACAAGGACCACACCATTCCGATCTTCCTCATGAGCTTAAAGGCCGGGGGAACGGGGCTCAATCTGACCGGAGCGGACATGGTCGTGCACTTCGACCCTTGGTGGAATCCGGCCGTCGAGGACCAGGCCACCGACCGCGCCCACCGCATCGGCCAGAAGCGCACCGTCTACTCCGTCAAACTCATCACCAAAGGCACGGTGGAGGAAAAGGTCGTCGAGATGCAGCAACGCAAGAAGGGGATCATCGACGCCACGCTCACCACCGACGAGCAGGTCATGCAGAAGCTGACTTGGGAAGACGTGCAGGAACTGCTGAGCTTATAACGGCTCGCTGTCCGCCGCGTTCCACAAATACCAACTCGCGACGGATCGGAAGGGCTTCCAACGCGCGCCGACTTTTTCCAGCAAACCTTCTTCGGCCGTTCCGCCGTTGTAAAGAGCGCGGGCCGAGCGTCGCAACCCCGC
>JARFRL010000327.1 GCA_029287275.1 Pontiella desulfatans | reverse complement strand
GCGGAATACATCCAAGCGCCCGACTCGTCGTAAAAGCCCGCGGTGGCCATGAGGGCCAGCAACTCCGGAACGTGCGCGGGCGGCATGACGGTGTTTCCGGTGATCGGGTTCACGCCGCCGTTCGCGAGCGTCGCGCCCATGACCGCGAGGTCCTTCGCGCTGACGCCGATGGAGCATTGCTTGGTGTAGACGCGCAGCGCCTCCTCCGCGTCGCAATACAGCCGGCCGTAGTTGTAGAGAAGGTTGGCGATGCCGCGGTTGCCCCACGCGGTTTCGTATTCGGATTGATAGACCTTCTCCAGCAGCGGCAGATCCGCGCCGGCGAAGTCCTTCAGGTTTTGGAGCACCTTGGCCCAGCGCCGTTCCTCGGAGTCGGCCTCGACGAGGCTCACCGCCGCGATCGCGCCGGCGTTGACCAGCGGATTCACGGAGCGGTCGTCGTAGACCTCCAACGCGAGCTTGGAGTTGAACGGCATGCCGGTGGGTTCGACGCCGATCTTTTCCAGCACCGCGGCGGGATCCTGTTGCTTCATGAGCAGCGCGGCGGTGAACGGCTTGGAAACGGATTGGATCGAGAATTTATAGTCGATGTCGCCCGCGGCGAAGAGCTGGCCGTCCTTGGTCGCGATCACGACGGCGAACAGATCGCTCGGCACGGTGGTCAGGATCGGGATGTAGTCCGCGTTTTCCCCGTCCTGGAGATCCTTGAACGCGTGGTACGCGGAATCCACCGCGGCTTGCAGCTCGGTCGCGGTGAATCCGCCCGCGAGTTTCGCTTCGACGGGTTTCGCGGGGATGACCTGTTCCGATTCAACGGGCGGCGCGGAGGGCGCCCTGGACGCGCCGGCGAGGCTTTGTCCGGCGAGCGCGGTCAGTGAAAGGGCGAGGGCGGCGAGCCTGACGGGTTTCAATGACGAGTCGAGCATGGGATCTCTCCTTTGATGGCTGAATGTTCATCTTGTCCGCGAAAGATAAATCTTCCGTTGATTGGAAAAACTTGTCAAACCATTAGAGAGGCGGGCGGGGCCGCGCGCGATCCGCCGTCGATCAAGCTTCGGGTTCGTTCGTCCCGATTTTTCGCTTCTCGCTGAGCGCCCGCCGAACCAAGAAGAAGCCCGTCGACATCGAGAGCACCAGCGCCGCGACCGCGAACATCATTTCCGGTTCGATGTCTTTGTAGTCGAGAATGATCACCTTCCGCGCCACGGCCACCAGCGCGACCAGCAAAACCACCTCAACGTGGATCTCGTGTTTCGTGAGATAGGCCTTGATGGTTTCCAGCAGCTCAAGCCCGATGATCACCATCAGGATGAAGCCGAAGACTTCCATCATCTCCTTCACGTCGAGCAGCATCAGCGGGGGCTTCATCATCTGTTGCCAAAGGATGACGCCGACCTCGATCGTCGCCAATAATACCGCGAGCATCATGAACGCCATCAGCGTCAGCACGATCACTCGTTGGAATTTCTCAAATAGTTTTTGCATGGAACGCCCTTTCAAAGGAGGCAGTTTGCGCGGGAAAACGCCGCGGAGGCAAGTCTTGTCGCGGTCCGATCTCGCCTGGAAGAATCTCGCCGTGGCGGAGAGCGCCACGCGGGAGGCGCCGGAAAAGTCGCCGCCGAGCTCCACGAGCGCATCCCATCGGTCGTTGATGCTCACGCTTCCTCCGACCGCGGTTTTTTCTGCCCCGCGGGCGTGAAAAAAGGCGAGCCGCGCGGCTCGCCCTTTTCGATGAAGCCGCCGCTTACGGCAACGTTTCCGGCAAGGGCGGATTCGGCGACCACGCGCCGTCTTCTAATCGGAACACGACCTTCAGTTCCTTCGCCTTGCCCTGGTTGACGTACTTCAGCCGGAAAGGCTCCGCGTTCGGAAGCGGATCGCGCGGGGGGAGGGGGATGTTTGAAACATGCGCGCCGGGATAGGTTCTTTCGAACACCACGCGGGCCCGCCGTTCGTCAGGGCGGGTCTTGAGCAGCAACGCTTCCGCCTCCGGAAGGACGAGTTCCTGCAGCGCGTCGTGAAACGGCGTTCCCGAAAGCTCGTCGCCCGCGTCCAATCGTTTCGCGAAGGCGTCCACGATCGCTGGAGCGGCGCGCGGATCGCCGATCTGGACCAGCGTTTTCGCCGACCACGCGGCGATTCCAAGCTCGTCGTCGTTCAGCGCGGCGATTAATGGAAGCACCGCCCGCGCTCCGAACTCGGAGAGGAGTTCAAAGGCGCGTTCGCGGCGCGTCTGGGCCCGCTCGAGGTCTGATTTTTTTTCCGAATCGATGTCGGCGAATTGTCGAATGAGGATCGGGATCAGTTCGCGGGTTGGCTTGAATCGGTTCGAGCAAAGAAGCTCCGTCGATTTTTTCAAATCTTTTTCAAACAGCTTCTCGGTGTGGATCTTGAACGTGAATTTGGGGTTTAGCGCCGTCGCTCCGCCCCACAGGTCGAGCTCCCACGCGGGAGCGCCGGGCCAGTCGACGCGGTTTTGGAACCACTTCGTCGCGGCGGGCGTCGCTTTCGTGGCGGCGCTGATCATGAGCGCTTCCGCGGCGGGCTCGCCGATGGTTTCAAGCGCCAGAAACGCGTGCTCGCGGATGCCGTCGTCCTCATAAGCGACCGCCTCGACGAGCGC
>JARFRL010000321.1 GCA_029287275.1 Pontiella desulfatans | reverse complement strand
TCGCCAGCCTTCAACTCAATCCAGTCGCCCACCTTCATCGTTTTGTCGGCAAGGTAGTACTTGTAGGAGTCGGCCGATGATGTTTTCCAATAATCCAAAATATCCAGACGATTTTCAACCCCGTTCACGAACACGTTTTCGCCGTCCACCTGAACCATGATGTACGCGTCGCCAACGCCCCAGAACCGGAACTTGACGTCCTCCTTATAGACCAGCTGCCCCTTGTATTTCACGAAGAAATAATAACTCTCCACCTCTGGCGAGCCAAACAAATCAGGAGCCATCGGAGCGACCACCGGGGGCACCATGAAGTGCGTGGTATACAGCTTGGCCGGAGACCGATAGTACCTTGAGAACTTCGACTCTTTCCAGCCACTCGTCGCGAAATCGCGTAAAATCAGCAGGAATTGCTCGCCATCCATCGGAATGATCCCGCCCCGCCGGTCGCGCTTGAGATCGTAAAACGTGCCCACGAAGTCGTTGCCGATGGATTGTTCGCCACCAAAGACGCTAACCTCTCCGATATCCGGCATGATGTCAAAACCGCCGACACCGCCTCCAAGACCTTCGCCCATGCCCGACATTTCCGGAAGCTGGATGTCCGGCATGTTGGCGCGCTTGACCTTGGTGACGATGCGCGTGGTCGATTTGGGTTTGGACGTCTTCTTGACCTTAACCTTCGGCTTCTTGAGCTTCATCTTAGGACGATCGACCGGCGCGGGAGGAACGAATTTCTTCTCTTCCTTCTGAACCACGGTGAAAACAACCAGCAATCCGGCCGCCGAAATCGCGGCCGCGTGGATTAATAAACTTATGATCACCCCACTAGGCGCTCCCTTGTTTACTTTCGGGACTTTGGTTTTTTTTCTTTTTTTCACGAGACCAGTCCTCCAAAGGTAATGATCGGTCGTTCAAATTAATGCGCCTAACCCTGTCTTCACAAGTTAGTTTGCCCAATCGACCGTTCGGGGTCAATCGCCCATCGTCACCTTTGATACGCCCGCGCCACGCTGAATAATTGAAAAAAAAACGAGAATTGCGGGTCGCCACCAAGAGGACCGCGCGCGCCGTGGCTGCCGGAGTGAGATCAAGACTCTTTTTTAGCGTGCTCGAAACGCCATTACGTTGGCCTCGTCAAACGCTCAAGAGTTTGGTGGGTCACGGGAGTGTGATAATCAATATTCCGATTCGGAAACGCCGCCGTCCAAAACGGTCGCCGTGGCGCCAACGCCCAGGCGATCCACGCCCTGATCCAGATACGCGACCGCGGTCGCCCAATCGCGAATGCCACCGGACGCCTTGATTTTCATTTCATCCCCCACGACCCGCTTCATGACGTCGATGATTTCCGGCGTCGCGGAGGACGGGCCAAAGCCCGTGGAGGTTTTCACGAAATCCGCGCCGGCCTCGAGTGATAGCACGCACGCCGCCGCGACTTGATCCAGAGTGAGAAAACAGCTTTCCTGAATAACCTTCACGATCACGCCGCGCGCGTGCGCCGCGTCGACGACCCCCTTGATATCCGCGCGGACGAAGTCGTGATTGCCGGACAGGAACTGGCCGATATTCATGACCATGTCGATTTCTTGAACGCCGTCCGCGATGGCCCGTTCGGCCTGCGCGATCTTCACCGCGGCCGCGTCGGCTCCATGAGGAAAACTCAACACGCACGAGACCATAACAGCTGAATCAGCTAGAAGCTCGGCGGCCAGCGCGACGTCGCAGGGCCTCACGCACATGCTGGCCACGCGACGCTCCAAACACATGGCCGCGTTCGAACGAACGTCTTGCTCCGTCATTTCGGGCTTTAACACGGCGTGGTCGACGCGCGCGGCGACCTGGTCAACGCTATATTCACCCATGTCGTCGCCTCCAGCCTTCGCGTCCGCCCGGTTCGGGCGGAATTCGGAATAAAAAAAGTGGCGGAGAGAGAGGGATTCGAACCCCCGGAAGCTTGCGCCTCTCCGGTTTTCAAGACCGGTACCTTAAACCACTCAGACATCTCTCCGTTTGGAAGAACGCGGAATGTAATGATTCCCCGCGAATCAACGCAAGTTCAT
>JARFRL010000305.1 GCA_029287275.1 Pontiella desulfatans | reverse complement strand
CGTGGAGTCGTTGCGGGAGGCGCTGCGCGTCCAAACCAACTTTCGACGCAGCGTGAACGCCAGCCCCGCGATTTTTTCGCGGGCGCGGCTGGAGCAAGGCTTTCCGTTGGAATTCATCTCCGACAACATCGAAGTCACGGGATACTCGGCCCAAGAACTCATGACAGGCGCCGCGACCTGGGAGAACTTCATTCCCGAAGAGGATCGCGCGCGAAGCGCTGAAAAAATCAAGCGGGCGCTCGAGGGCGGACTCGAAACCTACAAGTTGGAAACCCGGATGAACTGGGCGAACGGCGAGACGCATTGGTACGAAAGCTGGGGGCGGTTCTTGAGGGATGAAGAAGGCGCGGCCACCCACGTTCAAGGCTTTCTGATCGACATCACCGACGAAAAAAAAATCCGCGAGCACGACGCGCTTCTCCAAGAGCGTTTGCGGGATAAGATCCAGGAACTCGAGGATTTCCATCAGATCGTGTCCAGCAGCCCGGTCTTCACGTATCGCCAGAGGATCGCGGAAAACTATCCCACCGAACATATTTCAGAGAACATTTCCGTCACGGGCTACTCCGCCGAGGACTTCCTCTCCAATAAAGTGGCGTGGATGGACATCATCCCCGCCAAGGATCATGAGCGGCTCGAGCGCGAGGTGGAGCGATACCTCGAGCAGGGAATCGACCACTACAACGTTGAATTCCGCCTGACTTGGAAAAACGGCGAAACGCACTGGTATGTGAGCTGGAACAACATCGTGCGGGATCAAGAAGGAAACCCGACGCACGTGCAAGGTCTCATGTCGGACATCACGGCGCTCAAAGAAGCCCATGGTCGCGACATCCAGTATCAGCTACGACTGAAAGCGCTCGCCGAGGAGCTCGTCCAGGTCGAGGATCGGGAACGCCACGATCTCGCGATCGCGCTCCACGACGACTTGGGACAAATGCTCGCCGCGTTGAACATGAAGCTTTCGGTGCTCAAGGAAACCGCGGACCGCGACCGAATCGACGATCTGACCAGGCAAGTGGACGAGTTGATGGAGCGCGTCATGCGAAGCTGTAAAACCCTGACCTGGGAGATCAGCCCCACCTCGCTCTATGAAACCGACATCGGCGCGGGGCTCGAGCGCATGGCTAGCGACCTATCGAGTTTATTCGGTCTGAACGTGGTCGTCTCCACGGCGGGCGACCGCGTTGAAATCGAGAAGGGGTTGTCCTCCCTGATTTTCCGGTGCGCGAAGGAGCTGTTGATCAATATCGCCAAGCATTCAGGCACGAAAGCGGCCGCGATCGGCATTTCGCGGCGCGACGACGCGGTTCACATGGTCGTGAGCGATGAAGGCGTCGGGTTCAATGAGAAGGAAGTGGACGGCTCGTCGCTCGGCTTCGGCCTCTTCAGCATTCGCGAACGCGTGCTGCACATCAACGGTTCGATGCGTATAGAATCCGAACCCGGCCGCGGCACGCGGGTCGCCATCATCTTTCCGCTGGCCACCGCCGCGCGGGAAAAGGCCTAGCCTTCGGACGTGATGAAATCGACCGCGTTTTGGAACAGCTTCAGTCCCAAGCCCTGTTCCGGAAGCTCGCCGTCGAGTTTTTGCGTGTCCCAGTTCGGGTGGTTCTCGGGAAATAGATACGCCTCCGGATGCGGCATCATGCCGAACACGCGGCCGGTCGGATCGCTCAGTCCCGCGATCGCGTTCAACGAACCGTTCGGGTTGGCTGGAAACTCCTGCGTCGGCTCGTTGTCCGCGTCCACGTAGCGCGCGGCCACGCACCCGTTCGCCTCGATTTTTTCGAGCAACGCGGCGTCGAGCGTGAAAATCTTGCCTTCGCCATGTCGAATCGGAAGCGGCAACGTGCCGAGCCCCTTGGTGAACACGCAGGGCGAATCCTCCTCGAAGCGGATGTCCACCCAGAAATTCTGGAACGTGCCGCAGTCGTTTTGCATGAGCGAAACCGTCGGCTCGAAACCCGCGCCGTCCAGGCCGGGCAACAGCCCCATTTTGGTCATGACTTGAAAGCCGTTGCAGATGCCCATGATCAACTTGCCGTCATCAATGAATTTTTGGAGTTGCGCCCGCATGTGGTGCTTCACGCGCAGCGCGAAGACGTGACCGCTGGTCATATGGTCGCCGTAGGAGAATCCGCCAATGAACATCATCGCCTGGACGTTCTCCAACTGATCCGGATCGTCGAGCAGGTCGTTCAGGTGAACCAGCACCGGTTCGGCGCCCGCCAGTTTCCACGCGTGCGCGGATTCCGCCTCGCAGTTGACCCCGTATCCCGTGATTATCAAAACTTTCGGCGCGCTCATTATTCCCCCTGCTTATTCATGTCTGCCAACATCGCGGTCGCGGCGGCGGTTGGATCCGCGGCCTGAACGATCGGACGGCCAATCACCAGATGCGTGGCGCCCTGCTCCACCGCGAACGAAGGCGTCGCGACGCGTTTTTGATCGCCCACGTCGCCTTCCGGCATGCGGATGCCCGGCGTCACCAACAGCGCGTCCGGAAAGGCCTCGCGCAGGACTTTCGCCTCGTGCGCGCTGGTGACCATGCCGTCGATGCCCGACGAAATCGCCAGTCGTCCGAGCTCGACCGCCTGCTCCGCGACGGTGCGGTTGATTCCCAAATCCTTGAAGTCGTCCTGACTAAGGCTGGTGAGGGTCGTCACGGCGACGAGCTTCGGCGGGTTCTCGCATTCCGCGGCGGCCTTGGCGGCTTCTTCCAGCATGGCCCGCCCGCCGATCGCGTGAACGGTCATCAGATTGACGCCATGCTCCGCCGCGGTTTTGACGGCGTTGCCGACGGTGCGGGGAATGTCATGCAGCTTGAGATCCAGAAAAATCTTTTTGCCGCGTTTTTTGAGCGGCTCGAGCACGGCCGGCCCCTCCGCGCAGAAAATTTCCAATCCGACTTTGTACCATTCGATAAAATCGGGCATTTCCTGGAGTTTCGCCTCCATTGCTTCCGCGTTTGGCACGTCGAGCGCCACGATCAATTCCGCCTTGTTCATCCGAGAATCCTTTCCGTGTTCCAAAGTGGGGAAACCTATCAGAAAAAATCCGACGTCTGGAACTTTTTTCGGGGGGAATCGGCTATTTGTGGCCGACGAACAGCCAAACGGTCTGGTAGGGCTCGAACGGAACCACTTTTCCGTCGCCCATGTAGCGACGGCCGGAAAGCAGATCGTGGCAGGCGTCGCACCGATTCAGTCGGTAGAGCCGGTCGTCGACCAGCAGCTCCTGGTATTGATCCGAGAAATTGCTGACGCACACCACGCGCTCGTCGTCGCGCTCGCGTTCCAGCGCGAACCACCCGCTCCCGAGGTTCACGATCGTCTGCGCCGCGTCGGGATGAAAAACCTTGTGCTGCGAGCGGCACGCCAATCGGCGAGTCAGCTCCTTCATCGCGCGCGCGGCGGGCGTCGACGCGTCGGCGAGTTTCTCTTCGAGCTCCGCTTCGTTCCATTTGAGCCGGTTGATGGTGCGGGCGCGTCCGGTTTCCTCGACGCCCGCCAGGTTGTTGCGCGTCGCGGTCAGGCTGTGGAAATAAAGCGCGGGCACGCCGCGCAGCGCCATCGCCACGGTCTGCGAGCAGAGGAAGCGCGCGAGGTGCGCG
>JARFRL010000287.1 GCA_029287275.1 Pontiella desulfatans | reverse complement strand
GGATCATCCAACAACCGCAGATCTCCGTCGGTCATGATCTGGACGAGCTCCTCGAATTTGACTTTGGGTTCCCAGCCGAGCTGCTTTTTGGCTTTGGCGGGATCGCCGAGCAGTTGTTCCACCTCGCACGGGCGATAATAGCGCTCGTCCATGCGGACGACGACTTCGCCGGTCGCGGCGTTTTTACCGACTTCGTTCACGTCCTCGCCTTCCCATTCGATGGTGACGCCGACGTGTTCGAACGATTTTTCGATGAACTCGCGGACGGTGTGCATCTCGTTGGTCGCGACCACGTAATCGTCGGGCGTGTCCTGCTGCAGCATCATCCACATCATTTCGACGTAATCCGGCGCGTAGCCCCAGTCGCGCAGCGCGTTGATGTTGCCCATGTAGAGGCATTTTTGAAGTCCGCGGGAAATTCGGGCGACGGCCATGGTGATTTTACGGGTCACGAAGGTTTCGCCGCGGCGGGGCGACTCGTGGTTGAAGAGAATGCCGTTGCTGGCGTGCAGGCCATAGGACTCGCGGTAGTTCTTGACGATCCAGAAACCATATTGCTTCGCGACGGCGTAGGGCGAGCGCGGGTAAAACGGCGTCGTTTCCGTCTGCGGGACCTCCATCACCTTTCCGTAGAGCTCGGACGTGGAGGCCTGATAGAACCGCGTATCAACTCCGGTTTCGCGAATCGCGTCCAGAATGCGCAGGGTGCCAATGGCGTCGGCCTCCGCGGTGTATTCGGGCACCTCGAAGGAAACCTGAACGTGCGATTGCGCCGCGAGGTTATAGATTTCCGAGGGTTCGACCTTCTCGATGATGCGGTTCAGATTGCTGGAATCCGTCAGATCGCCGTAGTGCAGGATCATGCGCGGATTCCCTTCAAGTTGATCTTCATATAGATGATCAATGCGATGCGTGTTGAACGAACTCGCCCGCCGAATGATGCCATGAACCTCATAGCCTTTTTCAATCAGCAACTCCGTCAGGTAGGATCCATCCTGCCCGGTGATTCCAGTGATTAACGCCTTTTTCATTCCAATCTCCTTGTTTACTAAAATTTCTTCGCGTCCGCGAAACCTGGCAACGCGGCGTCTTTTTCCGAAACGAGCGGCTCGATTCCCTCGGGCCATTCAATTCCTACGCACGGATCGTTCCACATCACGCCATATTCATCGCCCGGCGCGTAAAGGTCGTCGCACTTGTAGATGAAATCGACCGTGTCGCTCAGCACCATGAATCCATGCGCGAAGCCTTTCGGAACGAAAAGTTGATGACCGTTCTCTCCGGAGAGCAACGCGGCGTCCCACTTCCCGAAGGTCGGAGAATCCGCGCGCATATCCACCGCGACGTCGAAAACCTCGCCGCGGATCACGCTCACCAATTTAGCCTGACAACGCTCGTATTGGTAGTGCAAGCCGCGCAACACGCCTTTGGTCGACCGCGACCAGTTGTCCTGAATGAAGTTGGCGTCTATGCCCGCCGCGACGTATTGCTCGCGATGATAGGTTTGGGCGAAAAACCCACGAGCGTCGGGAAAGCGCCGCGGCTTGATCAACTTCAAGCCTTCCAGTGAAAGATCAACCACTTCCATTAGAATTCACCCTTCGCGAGACGCAGAAGATATTGTCCGTACGCGTTCTTTTTCATTTCCTCGCCCAGCGCGGAGAGTTGATCGCGGTCGATGTAGCCAAGCCGGAAGGCGATCTCCTCGACGCAGGAGATCTTGAGACCCTGTCGTTTCTC
>JARFRL010000275.1 GCA_029287275.1 Pontiella desulfatans | reverse complement strand
CCGTCGGGGCCCGCGCCGCCATTGTCGCGCCAAACGGGATCGCCGGGATTGTCGGCGTACAAATTCACGTTGGGAAGCAGCTCAAACGTTCGGTTATCGGTGGTCAAGGCTCGCAGATCCGCCAGACTGTAAGGAACGATGCTGAATTCATACGCGTCGGACGTGGTGAACACATTCATTCCGCCAACGGGGTCGTTGAACTGCTCAAAACCCGCGTTGGCGCTCAAACTCATAAAACCCGCTATGGCCGCTATCATTATCATTTTACTTCGCATTGTACCCTCCTACTCATGTGGGCGATCCACACTTCGTTTTTTATTGGTATAGATCTTATGACGCACTTCATCAAGATTTTTCTATGGCAAAATTACGCGACGTCGCAAGGCCACGCGTCACCACGCGCGCGTCGCCTATGCCGCGAAAACAATCACCGACAACGCTCAAGGCGCGGTTCCCGCGAATAAAACACAAGCCCGCGCAAACACCTATCACCTTTCCTACAAGGCTTTAGAACGCTTTCCGACCCAACACCCCAACTCCGAACACAACCCAAAACCACACTCCAGCTCGACAATAACGAGCGTCCTTCCACGAAAAAAGGCGAGCCCGCCTAGGGCCCGCCCTCAAGGTATAACCAAACTTTTAGCACCGTTTATTGTTATATACCTTTGTGTTGACATTATCACGGGGCAACTATATCTTCCCCTTGACTTGGTTATAGACCGCTTTATATTTGGGGGCCGATTTTGAACCCCCAAACCCCAGAAGAAAAAATATAATGAAAGAATTGGCGACATCTCCTTATAAGTACGTGGAAATTTGCGACATGATTCTGGCGCGCATCGCGACCGGCGAACTGAAACCGGGAAGCCGGCTACCGAGCGCGCGAGCCCTCGGAGAGGAGTGTGATTGCAACTATCATACCGTCCGACGCGCCTTTGAAAAACTGGCCGCGCAGGGCTATCTTGAGCTGAAGCACGGTAGTGGAACTTTCGTCACCGAATCCGCGGGCGACCTGAACAGACGCAAGGTGGACACCGAAAAAGAACTTCGAACAACGGACAAAATCGGGGTTCTTCTGCCGCTCAAGCAGTGGGGCCACTACGTGACGAGCCTCATCGACCACCTGCATCATTCCTCTGAAGCGATGCAGATCAAACTCATTATCCGCACGGTGTCCGAGATCGACATTCATTCCGCGGAGCTCGCGCGCGATTTTATTGAACAAGATTGTTGCGCCATCATCCTTCCGTGGCTTGGCGAGGATCAGAATCTGGCCCATCTGCACGACTTCGTCCGCGCCAGCAAGCTTCCCGTGGTTTTGGCCAATCCGGTGCCCGGCCTGGAAACGTGTTGCTATCTCGACCCGGAGGTCGACTTTGACACCTCCCACCCCACGACCTACCTGCAATGCCGGTATTTTAAGGAAGTAGGCTTTAAAAAAATCGCCCTGCTCGGCCCTGATACGATCGGCGTGGACTATTGGCAACGCAACCTGATGCTATACAGCCGCTGGTGCGACATAGAGGAGTACCCAAACCTCGTTGGCATGGTCGATCGGTCTCCCCGCGACTACGAGCGCTTAATCTCGCGGTGGCAACCCCACAGAGGAGAGCTGGCCGTTATCGCCTACCACGATGAAATCGCGTTGGAGTTCATGCAGGCGTGCGAGCAGAAAGGATTCTCCGTGCCGGACGACTTCGCCGTTCTTGGACACAACAACAACCCGCTTGGACTCCGATCGAACCCGCCACTCAGCACCTTGTTCAACTCCTATGAATACGTCTCCGATGGCCTCATTGGCCACGCGATCGCGCTCAGCAAAGGCTCCTCAAAACAGCTTACCGGACATGAACCGCAAGACTTTTTCATACGCGAATCCTGCGGAGGCCGGATGAGGCATGGCAACAAGATCGACGATATCGTATCCACCCTACTCGCCCAAGCCAACGACCCGATGACCGCCACCCGAGGTGATAAGAATTAAAAAAAACCTCCAGTACGCGATCCGGATCGCCGGTCGCTTGAAACACACAACCCACGGGGCGCGTGAAGAAATATGGAATGAAAATAAACAGCGGGCGGCTTCACGAACGGGCGCGGCTGGCGCCCGCGAGTGAAACAAAACATCCGTGATGTTCATGGCCGAAAAAACAGGAGCTACTCGTGACGCAGAAGAAAATTTTTATCGGTGACCGCGCGTTGCGCTCTTCCTCCGCGGCCGTGAAGGGAGAATATGTCGATCTCGACGGCGAGCGTTTTTACCGCGTCCGGAATCACGACCGGATGGCGCCGTTTTTCATCAGCGTCGTCAGCGACTCCAATCACTGGATGTTCACCTCCAGCAATGGCGCGCTTACCTGCGGGCGGCGCAATCCCGAAAGCGCGCTTTTCCCCTACACCACCGAAGACAAAATTCACGACGCGCAAGATCTGACGGGCCCCAAAACCATCATTCTAATGGAGGGAGCCGCGGGCGATCTTTTGTGGAAGCCGTTCTCCGGCCGCCATTCCGGCGCCTATGAAACCGAGCGCAACCTTTACAAAAACATTCCAGGAAACAAGCTGGTGTTCGAAGAGATCAACCGCGACTTGAACCTTTCGTTCCGCTATACCTGGATGTCGAGCGACCGTTTTGGATTCGCGCGGAAGGCGACGCTCTCCAACCTTGGAAACGAACCGACGCGCTGCCGCTTCATCGACGGACTGCGGAACCTGCTTCCGGCGAACGTCGATCGCGACTTGCAGACCGGCTTCAGCACGCTGGTCGACGCCTACAAGAAGAGCGAGTTGCTACCCGAAAGCGGCATCGGCGTCTACGCCCTCAGCTCGATCCCGGTCGACCGCGCCGAACCCTGCGAATCGCTCACCGCCAACACCGTCTGGTCGATGGGACTGGACGATCCTGTTTATTTGCTCAGCGACCGGCAGCTGGACCGTTTCCGACGCGGGGAATCCGTTGAACAGGAAACCGACGCGCGCGGCCTGCGCGGGGCCTACTTCGTCCAATCACGCGCCACCCTTCCCGCCGGCGGAAGCAAGACGTGGTACTTCGTGGCCGAGGTCGATCAAGACGCCTGCGACATCGCCAAGCTGGAGGTCGAACGCCCCTCCGAAGCCGAGTTGCTGGCCGACGTGGAGCGGGGCACTAAAAATCTATGCCAGATCGTGGCCCAGGCCGACGGCATCCAGACCGGTGGCGATCCGCTTCAGACCGCGCGGCATTTTTCAAACACGCTGTTCAACGTCATGCGCGGCGGCATCTTCGACAACGGCTATTCGGTTTCCAAGGCCGACCTGCTCGACTTCATCGCTTCGGCCAACCGGCCCGCCGCGGAGAAACTGGCGTTCGACGCGCTGCCGGAATTCTTCCAATATCCGGAAGGACTGGCTTTCTTCCAACAATTGGACCATCCCGACTTGGAGCGGCTTTATCTGGAATACATGCCGCTGACGTTCAGCCGCCGACATGGCGACCCAAGCCGCCCTTGGAACAAGTTCTCGATCGAAACGCGCAACGCGGATGGCTCGAAGAAGCTTTCCTACGAAGGCAACTGGCGCGACATTTTCCAAAACTGGGAAGCGCTGGGAATCTCTTATCCCGGATTCTTCGAGAGCATGGTCTGCAAGTTCGTCAACGCGTCAACGGCCGATGGCTACAACCCCTACCGCATCACCCGCGCCGGCATGGATTGGGAGGTGCACGACCCCAACGATCCGTGGTCATATATTGGGTACTGGGGCGACCATCAGATCATTTACCTGCTTAAGTTGCTGGAACAATCCGAAGCCTTCCATCCCGATCAATTGCAGGCGCTTTTATCGAAGGAGATTTTCGTTTACGCCAACATTCCGTACCGGATAAAACCCTATGAATCGCTGCTGGCGAATCCCCGCGAAAGCATCGATTTCGACGATGACGACCACGCCGCGATCATGGCGCTCGCGGAAACCATCGGGTCAGACGGAAAGCTCACGCACCTGCGGGACGACGACATTTACCACGTCAACCTGACCGAGAAACTGCTGGTCCCTTTGCTGGCCAAACTTTCCAACTTCATACCCGAGGCGGGCATCTGGATGAACACCCAGCGTCCGGAATGGAACGACGCCAACAACGCGCTCGTGGGATCGGGGGTTTCGATGGTGACGCTATGCTACATGCGACGCTATCTCGATTTCTGCGTCAAGTTGTTCAGTGGTTGCGACAAGGAAAACCTCGTGGTTTCGATCGAAGTGGAAAAACAGTTCCTCGAAATGTTCGACGCCCTTCAAGCCCACCTGGAGCTTCTATCCAGCGGCTTCTCGAACCACCAGCGCCGATCCATGCTCGATATGCTGGGCAAAGCCGGCGAGCGCTACCGCGAGACGATTTACCAGAACGGGTTCTCGGGCGAAAAGACCGCCCTGCCCGTCGCGAAATTCGTCGCGTTCTTTGATCTCGCGCGGGAATACATGGATCAGACGATTGGCGCCAATCGGCGCGATGACGGGCTTTACCACGCTTACAACCTGATGAAGGTTGAGGCCGACGGCGGGATTTCCATCCGAAATCTCTACGAAATGCTGGAAGGTCAGGTGGCCGTGCTTTCATGCGGAAAGCTGAGCGCCGCGGAAAGTCTGGACGTGCTCAACGCGCTTCGGGCGAGCTCGCTCTATCGGAGCGACCAGAACAGCTATATCCTCTATCCCAACCGCGCCTTGCCCGGATTCATGGAAAAGAACCGTGTCCCGACGGATACTCCGTTCGACCCTCGAGTTCTCGCGCGCGACCGAAACGGAACCTTGCATTTCAAACCCGAATTCCGCAACGCGGACATATTGGATGAAAAGCTAAGGGAGATTGGCGTCTCCAAGCGGGAACGGGAAACATGGCTCGAAACCTATGAGGCGGTTTTCGACCATCAATCCTTCACGGGCCGGTCCGGCACGTTCTTCAAATACGAAGGGTTGGGCTCCATTTACTGGCACATGGTTTCCAAGCTTTTGCTCGCGGCGCAGGAGATCTGCATCGAGGCGAAAGACGACGCGCTTCTAAAGCCGTTGCTTGAACGCTATTACGACATCCGACAAGGCATCGGCGCCCACAAAAGCGTTTTGGAACAAGGCGCGTTCCCGACGGACCCCTATTCGCATACTCCAGCCATGATGGGCGCTCAGCAGCCCGGTCTCACCGGCCAGGTGAAAGAGGACTTTATTTCCCGCCTGATCGAACTGGGCGTCCGCGTTGAAAATGGATGCCTGGGCTTCGATCCCTTCCTTTCCGACGAAAACGACGTCACCTTCACCATCTGCACCGTCCCCGTCCAAATCCGGGAAGGCGACGCGGACCGCGTCCTCGTGACGCGCTCCAATGGCGAAACGCGCGAGGTCCCCGGCCTCGTTCTCGACGCGGAACTGAGCGCGGAAATCTTCGGGCGCACCGGATCCATTCAGCGGCTGAGCGTGGAGGCGCGGGCATGAACCGGCGCGTGTTCGCATCCCAGCGCGGCGACGCGATTCCCTATCCATAAACGGCATGGGCCATGATCCTGATTCCGAGAAAAATAAAACACACCCTTTTCCATAACGGGCGGTTGTGATGGGTTTTCTTTTTAACACGGAGCCGCGGTCCTTTTCGGTCAGGACCATCCGATTCCAACAGAAGATGAGGTGAAAATCATGATGTTAAAACACAGTATCTACGCGCTTACCATTGGGACCCTGCTCTCTTGCGGCGCGCCGGCCAAAACCAAAGAGGTCAGTGTTAAACACAGTCGAATACTGGTTGACGGCAAGCGGTATATCATCAGAGGCATCTGCTACCACCCCGTGCCAAAAGGAAATTCGAAACGAAGTTTTAAAACCTTGACTGAAGATCTCGAATTAATGGCCGAGGCGGGCATCAACACCCTTCGCGTCTACGCACCCATAGACGACCAAGCGGTTTTGGACGAAATCGATGCCGCGGGCATGAAAGTCATCATGGGCTTTGGTTATGACCAGAAGGGCGATTTCGACATTCTCTCGGGCACGTTCGTCGAGTACATCAACAAGTACAAGGATCACGACGCCATCTTGATGTGGGAGTTGGGAAATGAATACAATTATCATCCCGAATGGTTCAAAGGCGACATCAAGATTTGGTACAAGGCGCTCAACGACGCCGCCGCGCTGGCCCACCAAACCGACAAATCGCATCCGGTAGCGACCGCGCATGGCGAGATCCCCGACGAGCTGGCGCTTTCTTCCTGCCCTAATCTGGATGTGTGGGGATTGAACGCGTATCGCTGGGATCATCCGGATAAGGATGATCATAGTATTTTTGAAGAATGGGCCGCTATAAGCTCCAAGCCGATGTATTTATCCGAATCAGGCGCCGACAGCTATATGACGATCGAATCCCATGGCTATGACCAAGGGGAAAATCAACAAGCCCAGGCGGACGCCAATGAAAAGATTCTCAAAGCCGTTTTCAGCAACAAGGATGTTTGCTCGGGAATTACCCTGTTTTCGTTCACGGATGGGTGGTGGAAAGCCGGGAACCCGCGTGTTCAGGATACCGGCGGAACCGCTCCCAACAGCACCGGCGTCCCTTACGATGGGTCACCCAACGAAGAATACTGGGGCATTGTCGACATCGACCGGAACAAGAAGGCGACGTTTCCCATCGTAAAAGAGATTTACATGAAGAACGCCCGATAAACCATGTTTCATGGATTCGCATCAGAGAACGAACGCGCGGAATAACATATTTCCGACCCGCCGCCCGGGCAACCGGGCAACCGGGTAACGCTAGAGGAGCCACGCGCATGAGCACGAAAACGCATTACAAAACCGCCGCGGAAGATCGCATTTCTCTGAAACAAAAATCGGCGTACGCCATCGGCATGCTCGTGAACAACCTGCAGGCCGCCGCCCTGCCCGCGATGGTTATCATCCTCAACCTCGGACTGGGGATGGATCCGCTTCTGGTCGGCCTGCTGGGAGCGATTCCCCGCGTGTTTGACGCCGTTTCAGACCCGATGATTGGTTACATCTCCGACAACACGCGCACCCGATGGGGGCGCCGCAGGCCATTCATCTTCACCGGCGCGCTCACCGCCGGGCTCATCTTCGCTTTAATGTGGCAACTGCCGGAAGGACACACCCAGATGTTTTACTTCTGGACCTTTCTCGCGGCCTCGATCCTGTTCTTTCTCGCCTACACCGTTTACGCGACCCCCTTCGTGGCGTTCGGCTATGAAATGACGCCGGACTACCACGAGCGCACGCGACTGCACGCGTTCGCCAACACGGTCGGACAGCTGGCCTGGCTCGGGGTCCCCTGGTTCTACGCGCTGATGGCGAGCAACTTGTTCAAGGACACCGTTCACGGCGCCCGCGTGTTGGCCGTCTGGGTGGGCGTCATCGTGGCTCTGCTGGGCGTCATCCCGGCCATTTTCTGCCGCGAGAAAAAGACGCTAACCCCAAAGGCCGCCGATGGGTTCATAAAAAACATGAGCCAATTTCTCAAGGGCATCGGGACCACCTTCAGGTGCGGTCCGTTCGTCAAGTTGTGCGGAGCCACCTTCCTCGTTTTCAACGGCTTCCAGCTCGGGATGTCCTTTTCTCTTTACGTCATGATCTATTACTTGTTCCAAGGCGACAACTCGTCCGCCGGAAAACTGATGGGCTGGTTCGGCATGCTGACCTCCATCTTCACCTTGTGCGTCATCCCGTTGACCGGATGGATCGCGACCAAAATCGGAAAACGCAAAACCTTCCTGATCACGATCTCCCTGTCGATCGTGGGTTACGCCGTCAAATGGGTGGGCTATAATCCCGACTATCCGTATTGGTTGCTTTTCGCGTCGCCGCTGGTCGCGTTTGGAACCGGTTCGCTGTTCACGTTGATGGGCTCGATGATCTCGGATGTTTGCGATTATGACGAACTGAAGACCCATCAGCGGCGCGAGGGCGTGTTCGGCGCGATTTACTGGTGGATGGTCAAGGTCGGCATGGCGTTGGCGGGACTGCTGACCGGCGTGTTGCTGAAGACATCCGGTTTTGATGTCGCGCTGGGCGCCGGGCAAGCGGATAAAACCCTGTTCCTGTTACGCGTGTTTGATGTCGGGATTCCAATCATCACCTCGTTCATCGCGCTCGGAATCATCGCGACCTATACCATCACCGAGGAACGGGCCCATGAGATTCGGGCCGAGTTGGAACGTCGCCGAGGAAAAGCCGGCGCCGCGGAAGCAACCGAAACCCGGCGCTGATGAGTTCACGGAAAAATTCGCATGTTGATGAATAAAAAAAACGCGGGCCTCGCGGTAGCCGCCGGCCTGAGCATTTGCCTGAGTTCCCGCGCGGCAACCACGGCATACGATTCCGGCGCTCGCCCAACTCACATTCTCGACAACGGCCAAAAGTTGCTAGGAAACGCCAACTACCCGGCTATCTGCTATTCCGGTCATCGAAAAACCGCTCGTACCGTCGAGAACACCCCGAGCATTGAAGAAACCAGGGAGGACCTGCTGATCCTTTCGGCCATGGGCGTCAGGTTGCTACGAACCTACAACACAAGCGAATTCCCCCACGCCGAACGAACGCTCAAGGTGATCAACGATCTCAAGAAAGCGGATCCGGACTTCGAGATGTACGTCATGCTGGGGGCGTGGATTCAATGTAAAAACGCGTTCAAGGAGGGACCCGATCACCGCGTCGAGGACGCCGACTGGAACCAACAGGAGATCGAGACCGCGATTCGTCTGGCCGACGAATACCCCGACATCGTCAAGATCATCGCGGTCGGCAACGAGGCCATGGTTGACTGGCAGGCGCATTTCGTCCCCGCCGCCGTCATACTCAAATGGGTCAAGGCGCTCAAAGCGGCCCGCGCCGACGGCCGGATTCCAGCGAAAACGATGATCACCACGTCGGACAACTGGGCCGCTCTGGGCGGAGAGGAACGGTACCGCAACGAAGACCTGGACGAGTTGATGCGGCAGATGGATTTTGTTTCGCTGCATACGTACGCCTTCCACGACACCTTTTATAATCCGGCCTTACGGTGGGAACCTTTACCGAACGAGGTTGATTTACCGGTCGCCGAACAGCTCGCTAAATCGGTTGCCCGGACCATCGACCTGCAGCAGGCGCAATACCAAGCCGTCAAAGATTACCTCAAGGAACTCGGCGTCGACATAGAGATCCACATCGGGGAAACCGGCTGGGCCAGTCTGGACAACGCGCGATACGGAGATGACGGAACCCGCGCGGCCAGTGAATACGCCAGCAAATTGTTTTATGACGCGGCGATGAAATGGACCCGGGGAAACAACCAGACCTGTTTTTATTTCGAAGCGTTTGACGAACCGTGGAAAAGCAAGGGTACCGATGGATCGGAAGGTCATTTTGGTCTACTGACCGTCGACGGGCAGGCGAAATATCCCCTATGGGATCTGGTTGACGCGGGCGCCTTTGAGGGGCTCAGCCGCGGCGGAAATCCCGTCAAAAAAACCCACGACGGGCATGAAGCCGTTTTGCTGAACACGTTGAAGGCCCCGGCGCGCTTCAAACATTAACCCTCCGGGAATCCAATTTATGAGGAAGCGGATTTTAAAAACCCATCTCTTGGTCATGATGATTCCGACACTCTGCATCTCGGGCGAAAAGCTGCTCGAATCGATTTCCATCTACCAGACCAGCCGCCAGGGCGATCGCCTCGCTCCCGTTGAGCCCATGGAGAACTCGGGACCGGCACCCTCCCGCTCGTTGAAGTTGGATGCTTCCAAAAAACATCAGACGCTGATCGGAATCGGCGGCTCCTTCACCGAGTCAAGCGCCTACGTCCTGTCCGAGCTGTCGGAAAACTCCCGCGCCCAGGTTATGAAAGCCTACTTCTCGCCCGAAGGCGCCCACGTTTCACTAACTCGCACCCACATCGCGAGCTGCGATTTTTCCCTTAGAAACTACACCTACGCGCCCGTTCCGGGTGACGTGAAACTGGAGCACTTCTCCATTGAGCCGGACCGCGCCTATCTGCTGCCGATGATCAAAGCCGCCCAAGCGGTCGAAGGAGCCGACTTCAAAATTCTGGCGTCTCCGTGGACCGCCCCTCCCTGGATGAAGGACAACAACACCTGGAACGGCGGAGAGCTGAAGCCGGAGCATTATTCAACCTTCGCCGCGTACATCGTCGAATACATTAAAGCCTATGAAAAGGAAGGCGTGCCGGTCTGGGGGCTGACTCCGATCAACGAACCACTAGGAAACGACGCGAATTGGGAAAGCCTGCACTTCAACCCCGAGCAAATGCGACGCTTCATCGCCGATCACCTCGGGCCCGCCCTCGCCGCGGCGGGACTCGACGTGCCCTTGTGGATTTACGACCAGAACCGCGAAGACATCATGATGGACTGGGCGGACGCCATTTACGGCGATGAAAAGGCCGCCGCTTTTGTCCGCGGCATGGCCGTGCACTGGTATCAAAGCACGATCGATGTCGGCGGAGAAACGCTCGACAAGGTCCACCAAAAACATCCCGGAAAAGAACTCCTGCATTCCGAGGGATGCGTCGACGCCCTTGGCGACGACGAGCCCATCGGCTCTTGGCTTGAGGACGATTGGTACTGGCGGCCCGAGGCCACCGACTGGGGCAAGTTCTGGGCCGCGGAAGAGGACAAGAAAAATCATCCGCCTTACCGCCCTTTCTACCGCTACACGCGGGATCTGATTGGCGGACTCAACCACAATCTGGTCGGCTGGATCGACTGGAACATGGCGCTTAATACCCGCGGCGGTCCCAACCACGCCCGCAACTTCTGTCTCGCTCCCGTGCTGATTGATTCGGGCCGCGACCACGCCTATCTGACACCGCTTTACTATTCCATCGCCCATGTCAGTAAATTCATCCGTCCGGGCGCGCGGCGCATCGGTCTGACCGGACACGACGACACCTTCATGGCCACCGCCTTCCAAAATCCAGACGAAACCACCGCGGTCGTCGTCTTCAACCTCGCGGAGGAAAACGCCGTCTATTCGGTGGCGCTCGACGAAGTGAGCTTCTCTGTCGAAATCAAGGGCCAAGCCCTGCAAACGATCGTCATTCACAAGCAAGCTCGCTGACGGAAAACGCGGATGGATCCGCGATGAATCCGGCGACTAGTTCCACTCTTTCACGCGCCCGAAAACGAGCTCCGCGCAATCTTCAACCGTAGCCGGCTTGATCGCCTTGAAATCATGGTGGTGGCTGTTCGCGATGTTGAAGTGGAGCCATTCGCCCGTCTTATCGCACAGTATGAAATGGACATGACGCGTCGGAACGGTGACGTCCACGAGCAAAGCGTAATCCGCGGCGGGCGGGTGTTCCTTCAGATAGCTTCGGAAGTCACGGGCGGAATCCGCGATGATATTCGGCTGCCCCGGATTTTCCGGATCCCGTTTGGCCACCAGCCGCGTGTCGGCTTCCGCCACAATCGCGGATTTGAAAACACCCACCTCGTCGAGTTTGTTCGCCAAGGCTTCCGCGCCTGCGCTGGACCCTTCTTCCCGTCCCCATACTCTGAATGGATAGATGATTAGCGCCGCGTTTTTGAACGAGCGCCGCGCCGCCTCGAAACGGTTATCCATCGCCTCGTATTCTTCCGGTGACGGTAGACCGGCCCGCGCCTGCATCCTTCTGGCGAAGGGTCCCTGTTTTCGATTATTCCAATCGGGCTCTTTCAGATCAGAAACCGAATCGACCATCTCGGCCAGCCGCAGCAGCCCATGCATTGGCGTGAACTCTTCCGGGAATTCGGTTTGCTCCTCAGACCATATAATCCGCCCGGCGGAATCCGCCAGCATCGCGCGGATTCGGGTAATCACAGGACCATGCTTTGACGGGCCAGCGTGAAACCGGGCAAAAAGGCTGTAATCCGCGGACGATTTTCTTTCGGCTAGAAACGCCTGAACTTTTTTCCGCATGTCGGCCAGGCCGTCCTCCGCCGTTATGGACGCGGGATGTTCGGTTGAAATGTCGGGCCGCGCGCCGTACTCCTCGAGAAGCATGGCCGCGTGTTGGCCGATCAGCACACCGAAATTCTGTGTGCCCTGATCATCCGGAATTCCCTCTTTTCCCATCAGTATGGGATACACCATCACGCTCTTCCCATAGAGCGGAAGTTTCGGCTCTGTCGCATCCATACCCAAAGCCAGACCGACCATGACTCCAACCACCGCGGCAACAACGTGTTTTTTATGAATCGCCCGCATCTCACACCTCCATTTCCCCAACCCCTAAC
>JARFRL010000266.1 GCA_029287275.1 Pontiella desulfatans | reverse complement strand
CCCACGGCTTTGGTTTGGGCCTTGGCGATCGGTTCGCCGGCGAGCAGCGCCTTCAGCGCGTCCTCCAGCCAGATCACGTCGCCCACCTTCGTTCCGCCGTCGCCGACCGCGCCGAGATAGACCAGCTTGCCGTCTGCGTCGAACAGAAACACGTCGGGCGTTTTGGTCGCGCCGAAGTTCCGCGCCACGTCCGAAGTCGCGTCCCGCAGATACGGGAACTGGTAGCCGTTTTTCTCGGCCACGGCCTTCATGTTCTCCAGCGTGTCGCCCTTGACGGACGGATCGTTGGAATTGATGAACGCGACGCCGACGCCTTGCTTCGAATAGGTGTTGCCCAGGCGAACCATCGTTTCCTGCCACGCCTCCACGAACGGGCATTTATTGCAGGTGAAAACCACCAGCGTTCCTTGTTCTCCCTTGAGCTCCGCGAGCGTCAGGGTGGCGTCGTCCACGCTCGTCATCTTTACGTGCGTGTCGACCATCTCGTCGCCGAGGTTGAGTCCGGCGGTCGCGGCGAGGGAGGTCAGGCTCAGTAGCGCGGTCAGCGCGGCGCGTGTTTTCATGGGGGGTCTCCTTTCAGGTTTTTTAACAGGGTCACTATCGTTCGCTCGTATTGCTCGAAGGTTCGTTGTCCTTCCCATTCGCTTACAAGTTTTCCGTCCGCGAAGAAAAAGGTGGCCGGCAGGGCGCCCGCCCAGTTGGGCGAGAGCGCGGTGATGAAGGCCTCGTTGAGCTCGGTGGAGATCAGGGAGCCGGCGGGGCTTTCGTGCTCGCTCAGGAAGGCCTCGACCGCCGCGGTTTCGGCCGGGTCGTCGGCGGAGACGAGGATGACGTCGAGCGCGGGGAACCGCTTGACGACCTTCACGACCTCGGGAAATTCCTCGCGGCAGGGATCGCACCAGGTGGCCCAGACGTGAACCATCGCGAGCGGCGCGTCCGCGGTGTCGGCGATGGCCCGCTGGATTTCCGCCGGCGTCGCCCGCGTCGCGATGGGCTGAAGCGGCTCGCAGGCCGCCAGCGCCAGCGTGGCCATCAGCGCCGCGGCGCGTTTAAACAGGGGATATCCGATCATCATCCACTCCATCTCGCTTGACACGTCGGAGTGTATCCGACTTCATCGAAGGCGCAACAAATTTATTTACGGCTTTCAGGTGGTTTTCATGGTGAGGTTCTTGATTTTAGGATCCTATGTCTCATGCATTGGAATCAGGCCCGCAACGAATGAATGGAAAGAGTAGCGAATCCATGCACCGGAAATATTCGTTGCTTTTCATTCATTCGTTGCCACTAAAATATACGCGGAACCTTAAATTTGGATGATATGTCATGAAAATCGCGACCTTCAACGCCAACTCCATCCGTTCGCGGCTGCCCATTCTGCTCGACTGGCTCGCGGAGCACCAGCCGACCGTGCTCGGCGTTCAGGAAACCAAATGCCAGGACGAGGATTTTCCGGTC
>JARFRL010000259.1 GCA_029287275.1 Pontiella desulfatans | reverse complement strand
GGAGATATGCTGAATTTTCAGCGTATCGCCCATGTTGTAGCGCTCGGAATAGTTGTCGCTATTGTAGAAAAGCGTCGACGCGTTGGCCCCGCCTTCGAGGTCGGTGAACCGAATGGTCCGACCGCGCCGGACGATGCGCGAAAAGTTCCAGCCTCCCTCCACGACGGTTTCGTACAGAATCTTTTCCTCGGGAATCACACTCATTTTCTCTCCTCCACTCATACGGTCCGGTTTGTTCGCAGGGGCGGCAGAATGGCGTCGGCGAACGTGATTTGCCCCATCAGGCTTTTGCTGCACTTCATGGCCTTGGACAGCAGGGCGTAAAGCTTACCCACCTCGCCCTGGACCAGCCAGATTTCCATGTTTTTCCCATCCTCGAGCATCACCTGGAAGGTGGAGATCACTTCATCAAGAAAGGTCCGGCGCAACACGATCAGCTTGTTCGCGCAATCGTCGATGGCCGCGTCGTAGGAAATGGTCAGCGTGCCGGCCATGACCCGCGACCAATCCTGTTGCCGGTGTTTCAACACTTCCCGTTTCACCAGGTCGGCGATCATCATCGACCGGTTGTCCATGCCCCGCTCCTCGGCCATCTGCTCAAGCTCCTCATAGAGCTCGGCCGGCATGGTTAGACTGAAGCGTTTATAGTTCTGTTTTTCTTTTCGCATCCTCTAGCTCCTCGGTTAACCAACCCCCGTGGCCGCCATCTTAACCACTTCGAATTCATCTTGCGACTCCTCGGCGGAGGGATGGATCAATTCTTCCAAATGGATTTTTGTGGTCAGGAATTCAGGCGACAAAAACTGATCCGGCGACCGCGGATGCGACACCGGGATTTCAACGAGTTCCCGCACGCGGCCGGGATTGGCCTCCAGCACCAGAACGCGGTCGGAAAGATAGACCGCTTCGTCGAGATCGTGGGTGATGAAAATGATGGTGATGTCGATCTTTTCCCAGATCTGCAGGAGATAGGCCTGCATCTTGGCGCGGGTCTGCGCGTCGAGCGCGCCGAACGGTTCATCCATCAGGAGCACTTTGGGTTTATTGGCCAGCGCGCGGGCAATGGCCACGCGCTGTTGCATGCCGCCGGAGAGTTGGGCGGGATAAAGATCGGCATAGGGTTCCAGCCCGACGATATCCAGCCATTGAAGCGCCTCGCGCTCGGCGTCGAATTTACTTTTTCCGCTGATCTCCAGACCGAACATCACATTCTTCATCACGGTCAGCCACGGGAAGAGCGTGTATTTCTGGAACACCATGCCGCGGTCGGCGCCGGGCTCGGACACCGGGGATCCATCCACCAGAATCACGCCGTCCGTGATGTCTTCGAGGCAGGCCATCATGCGGATGACCGTCGATTTCCCGCACCCGGAGGGCCCAATGATCGACATGAACTCGCGCTTGTGGACATTGAAGGAAACCTGATCCAGGATCCGGCGAACGCCCTCCTCGGTCGGGAACTCCTTGACCAGTTTTTCCACCTCAATGACCACCGGCTGTTGTTTGAGCTCATCCAGACGCGCTTTGACGTCGGGCGCTTGTTCTTTATAGCTTGGCAGGTTCAGTTTATTTGGAACATCCATCATGATTAGGCCTCCGCCGCGACAGGTTTGGTTTTACGGAACAAACGACTAAAGGCGGACCGCCGCCCATCTTCCCACGCGAACAGTTGGCGGCCGATGGCTCCGAGAATCATATCGGTTCCAAGACCGATGAAGCCGAGCACCAGAATCGCGGCGTAGACGTTTTCAAACATCCGGTATTTGGCCTGCTGGTTGATAAACCAACTGATGCCCGTGCTGGTGCCGACCACTTCGGCCACGATCAGGTAGGTCCACGCCCAACCAAGCAGGATGCGCATGTCCATGTAGAGCTTCGGCAACACGGAGGGAATCACGACCTTGAAAAGAAGTCGCCCCGGTTTGGCGCCCAGCGTCTGCGCCGCTTCCACGAGGCTGAAGTCGACCGTGCGGGTGGTGTTGGCGATCACCAATACCTGCTGGAAGAAGGTGCCGATGAATATGATCGCCACTTTCGGCGCGTCGTTGATGCCCAGAATCGCCACCGCCAGCGCGCCGAACACCGGCGCGGGAAAATAGCGAAAGAACTCCACAAACGGCTCGGTCAGCTTCGAAAAGGTGTTGAAGACTCCGCAGAGAATCCCGACCGGAACGCCGAAGATCGAGGAAAGGATAAAGCCCCAGAACACGACGCGCACGCTATGAGCGACGCTTTCGTGGAACCAAGGCTCGCCATCACGGCGCGGCTCCGTGACAAACGCCGAATAAAGCGCTTTCGTCACCTCGTGCGGCGCGGGAAAGTAAACGGGGTTCACCCGTTCGCCAACCATTGGAACGCTGCCGGCTTCCACCATGTTTTGATTCTCAAGCTGGAACGTCTCAATATCGATCCGGTCATCCACATCAAAATATATGGTGTCGCCGACCTCGCTGATCCGGACTTCCGGGTGCCAGATGAATGGAACATAGCTGATGGCCGACCAGAGGATCAGCGGCAGCATGAAAGAGGCTACCGTCAGCCCCCGTTGTCTTTTCGGGGAAAGGTTCTTCCCGAACCTGAACCATTTTTCCTGTGTGGACATAGGACTCCTAATCCGGAAATTTTCCAGAGTAATCAATTTGAAAAGGCGGGACGGAGCGTCGCCACTCCGCGGCGGACGGCCGTGGACGGCCGTCCCTGCCGGAGGAGGAGGGCTTATTTAACGGCTTTGGTGAAGGACGGATCAATGGTGCGTTTGACGTCCACCGGCTCTTCATACACTTTGTTGGCCACGAAGAACTGATTGACTACTTCGCAGGAGCCGTAGAGCGAGTCGAAACCATCGCCGGGAACCAACGCCTTGAGCACTTCATCCTTGCTCATCATGTAGGTTCCGGAGAGGAACGGTTTGTATTCGGCCGGCGTCAGACCAACCCGCGCGGACAGAATCTTGAGCATTTCCTCCTCGTTCGCCGGATCGGCCATGTAATCAACCACGTCGTACCACGCGGCGACGACCTTTTGCCAATCGGCTTTCCGCTTCAGGATGCTACCGGGCGCGACGCAGAGCGTGTCGTAGATGATGCCGGGCGCGTCGGCCGTGGTGTACACCGCGGAGGAACCTTCCGACGCTTTCAGCGCCATGCCGGAGTGCGGCTGCCACGCCACGATGGCGTCCACGTCGCCGGAGGCGAGAACCTGCGCGGCCTGATGGGTTGGCATATTGATCAACTCCACGTCCTTCTCGGTCATTCCGCTGTCCTGAAGCGCTTTGATCAACAACGCGTGACTCAAGAAACCGATCTCAACCCCGATCTTTTTCCCTTTGAGCGCTTTAACATCCGCGATGCCCGATTTGGCCACGATCTTGTCGTTGCCGTTACTGTAGTCGTTCACGAGGATCATGACGTTGCGCGCGCCGGTGGCGTTCAGCACGACCGAGTCGCCGTTGGCCACGCAGACCGCGTCGGCCTTGCCCGCCGCGAACGCGTCCATCGAGGCCACGTATTCAAACCAGAGCAGCTCGACTTCCACGCCGTGCTTTTCAAAAAATCCTTTTTCCTTCGCGATATCCCAAGCCACCCAGCCCGGCCAGTCGCTGTACGCGATCTTTAGCGGCTCCGCCGTGACCGTTGAAATTCCGACGATCAGGGCCATGGCGGCAACGGCCGACTTAATGAGCGATGTTACTTTCATTGCTTTAATCTCCTATTCAGGTTTCCTCATCCTCTACAGTATTACCAAAGCACTTCTCAGTGATACTACAACATACGCAATGAACATGCCATCGCACGGCTTCATGCCGGAAAATCCACTCCACAATTATCTCATATCGCTAATTGTAAGATACATGCGATTTTTGCATGAAATTTTCGTCGGATTCGCTCCTGCTCACACACAAAATAACGAATATACATTTATGTGTTTTTATTGGCGTTAAACATCCAATTTTGCATCATGAGTGATCGGAGGAAAGCCGGAGGAAAAAGCTCTCGGATGACGGCGAACCGTCTTCTATAGATCGATCTGAAAGCGGGTCTGCAGAAAGTAGAACTCGCCGGGCGTCGGAGAATTCTTCACGTCCGCGACCCCCGCGTTGAACATGATTCGACCGCGCTTGCTGGTGTACACATTGAATCCGGTGCTGAGGATGGTCATCACGCCGCCTTGGATCTGCTCGTCGGAAAGGTCGGAATGGGAAAGGCGGGTGGTCCATTCCAGCGCGCCCCAGCTCTTGTCGCGAAACGAGAACGCGCGGGCGGGCGTCACTTTCGTGAAATATCCGCCGTCGCGGTTGTAGGCGCGGCGCTCGCCGGTGAGCACCCAACTCGCCATGAGGTACGCGCCCCCGAAACGGTGCGTCTGATCCGCGGCGTCGTCGGCGTGGGCCTGCAGAAACTCCCCCCGCACCATCACGCTCCCCTTTTGCCACGCGCCTTCAAGGCCATAAACCATCGCGCGGTCTCCGCCCAGGGGCTCCGTATCAATCAGGAACGGCGCGAGGTAACTCTCCGGGCGCGAGCGATACCGCGCGCCGTCTCCCGCGGTGAACATATGGCTGAAGCTCGCCCCCAAATGAATGATCTTCCCGTCCGGATTTTCTTCCACTTCATCCACCGGCAACCATGTGGCCCGGCCGATTAGACGGGCGTAACTCTGCGAGGCGTCGCGGTTTTCGCTGTCATTCACATCCGCGAACCAGCCGCCATGGAGCGTGACGGGTTTGTTTTTGAGCGCGCCGCCCAGCTGCAGCCCCAACAGATCGCCCGGCGTGAACGCGGTGATGGGCGAGCCGACCTCCATCATGGCCGTGGCGGAGCTGCTCTGCAACGCCTCCATGGACATGGGCGCCGTGAAGATTCCGCCCTTGATGCTGGAAACGTAGGGCACCTCGTGAAACCACACGTAACCGTCGTTGAAGAAAAACTTTCCATCCGCCATACCGAACTCCACCCCGTAGGTGAACGGACTCAGCAGAAAACCGCGGCCGAACGTATTCACGCGGAAACGACGGAAGGCGAAATTATTGTCGGCGGCGGGCAGAGCGCCCTTTTCCTGGTAGAGCGCGGCGTCCAGATGCACCTTCATGCCCAGCCGACCGGTGACGCGGCGCTTTTCGGAAAAGATGGAGGTGTAGAACGCGCCCTCGTATTCGCTGGTTTCCATCACCTCGTAGTAGAGGCCTTCTTTCACGTAGAAATTGATGTGAAACGGGACCTGATTTTCCTCGGTGAAAACCGACTCCCAGCTCGCGTCCTCGTCGGTCCGCGCGGCGCGAACGATGTTCGTGTCCTCCCCCGCGATGGCGGAACAGCCCGCCGCCAGCAACGCGGCCGTCAAAGCGCCCTTATTTCCGGAACAACCCTGGAAACTCATGAGCGAAGTATTATTTTTCGGGGCGTCGGTGTCAGGCAGTAAACGGAAATAAAAAAGCGCCCCCGAAGGGACGCTTTCTCAAGCTCATCAACTAAGAATATTTTTAGAAGGAAGCCGCGACGCTGAGCATGCCAACCACGTCGACGTCGTATGCGCCGGGCGCTTCAACGAGTACCTTGTCATCGCCCTGTCCGATGTACGTGACCGAAGCGCCAACGCTCCAGACATCGCCCAGCGCGTATCC
>JARFRL010000241.1 GCA_029287275.1 Pontiella desulfatans | reverse complement strand
TCAGATGGGAGCCTATTTGGCCATCATCCTGTTGAAGAACGTCATGAGCCTGCAGGGTTCGGACGCCGGCATGGCCGGCCTCGGCGTTGGCATGCTGAAGGACGCGCTGTTTTTCTCCGTGCTGCCGATTTTCCTCGCGTTCCTGTTCAAGTGGCTGGCCAACGGGCGGAAAGAGGTGCTGGAAAAAATCCTCTCGTTGGTTTCCATGGTGGGCATCGCGGTTATCATCACCGTGATAACCGCCGCGGGCCGCGACAGTCTGCTTCAAATCGGTCTGCTGCTCATGGCCGCCTGTTTCCTGCACAACATCTTCGGATATACGCTGGGCTATTTCTTCGCCCGGTTGCTTCGGATGGAGGAGCGGGACTGCCGGACCATCGCCATTGAAGTGGGCATGCAGAACGGCGGACTGGCCTCGGGGCTGGCGCTGCAGATGGGCAAGGTGGCCACCGTCGGATTGGCTCCCGCGATTTTCGGCCCCATGATGAATATCACCGGCTCCTCGCTGGCGACATGGTGGCGAGGCAAACCGTTAACGGATCACAAGAAATCAATAGCAGAAACACCAACGATTGAATTGGAGACAGAAAATGGATAACTTCGACTGGAACTTTCCGACCACGCTAACCTACGGTCCCGGGCGTCTCGCGGAACTCGGCGACATCACGAAAGAGCACGGCAAGAAAGTGTTTCTGGCCACATACCACCGCGTTCCGGTGCTGGCGCCGTTGATCGATCGAACGATCGGCTATTTGGAAGCCGCAGGCCTGGAAGTCGTGGTCTTTGAAAAAATCGAGCCCAATCCGCGCTCGAGCACGATCGACGAAGGCATTCAGCTTTTCAAGGATTCGGGGTGCGATTGCGTCGTCGCGCTCGGTGGCGGCAGCGTGATCGACGGATCCAAATACATCGCCGCGACCGCGTTCAGCGGAGGAAACAGCTGGGACTACGTGGTGTTGGGCGACCGCGCGCCGCGCGAATACACCGGCGCGTATCCGATCGTCGCGGTTCCGACGGTTTCCGCGGCCGGATCCGAAGTGAACGCCGGCGGCGTGCTGACCAACTGGGAAACGAAAGAAAAGAGCTTCAGCCGCTCGCCGTACCGCATCCCGAAAGTCGCGATCATCGACCCGGAAGTGTTGGCGACGCTACCGCTTTCGATCACCAAGGATAGTTGCGTGGACATCTTCTCGCATCAGATCGAGCGTTACCTGGCCGACGAAGATAAATCGGAGTTCGCGGACCGTGTCACGGAAGGGCTGATTCTGATGCTGAAAGACGCCTTCGCCAAGATCGTGGCGGATCCCACCGATCTCGAAACCCGCGGCACGCTGGCGCTCTGCTCGATCTTCAGCTGGCAGGGCCTTCAGGCGCTCGGCCGCATGGGCACCATTCCGATGCACTCCATCGAAATGCCGTTGAGCGCGCACTACGACATGCCGCACGGCCATGGCATGGGCGTCGTGATCCCCGCGTACATGGAATACTTCGCCGACAAGCTGCCGCACCGCTGGGCGAAAATGGCGCGCCGTTGTTTCGACGTGACCGCCGAGGACGATCTGGAAGCCGCGAAGCAGCTGGCGCCCGCGGTTAGAGAATGGTTCGCGAGCGTGGACAGCCTTTTCACGCTTTCCGGCGACGGCATCGACGACTCCAAGTTCGTTCAGATGGCCGAGGACGTGATGCGGATGTTCGGCGATCCCGAAAAGGATCGCATCAGCAGCATCATTCCAACCAGCGTTCAGGACATGGTTGAGATCTATAAACTCGCGCTCTAGCGCCCGGAACGGAGGATTCGAAAATGAAGTCGAAACAAGCCCTGGTTCTCATTGGCGTACTCGCCGCCGCGTGCTGCGCGCATGCGAAAAAAGCCAAAGATCCCGTGGCGGACCAGATGGCTCAAGCCCTCGCGCCGCGGGCTTTTTGCCGGTTCGTTCCGGAACGCTCGGACGACTTCGCGTTCGAGAACAACCTCATCGCCATGCGCGTCTACGGCCCGGCGTTGAACAAAATCGAAAACGTCAGCTCCGGAGTCGACTGCTGGATGAAGCGGGTGGAATACCCGATCGTCAACAAGTGGTACCAGCTCTCGCTCGGCGGACATTCCCACCACGTCGACCGCGGCGAAGGCTGGGACGGCTACAAGGTCGGCGAATCCGCGGGCGCGGGCGGTTCGGGGCTCTGGATCGACGGGGAGCGGGTTCCGCTCGGCACCTTCACGACGTGGAAGATCCTCGAAAACACCCCGGCGCGCTGCGCGTTTCTGCTGACCTACGAGAAAGAACTCGGCGGCTCCGTTTACAAAGAGGAAAAGAAAATCACGCTGGAAATGAACACGCGCCTCTACACGGCGGAAAGCGCCTTTTTCAAGGATGGCGCGATCGCCGCGGGGCTGCCGGTTTGCGTGGGCGTGACCTCGCACGCCGGCGCTGGAATCGTTTCGGCCAACGCGCGCTCCGGATGGGTTTCCTGCTGGGAAGTCATGGACGATGGATACGGGCTGGGCACGGCCGCCGCGATGCCGCCGGACCGGATCAAATCCGTTGAGATTGAAAACGGGGATCCCGCGGCGAAAGGCGTCACGGGCCACGTTCTTCTGATCGGCGACACCGACGCGAACGGAAAAATCTCCTACGCGGGCGGCTACGGATGGCAGCGCGCCGGCGCGATCGAAACCCAGGATGACTGGCACGCGTATCTCGCCGAGTTCTGCGCGGCCGAGTATGAATGAACGCTGAACAGTCTCGTGGAAGGATCAGCCACCCAAGATAAGGTTTTATGAATACGAATCTCCATTTACTAATCGGATGTCTGAGCGGTCTTTTTATGGGCGCTCAATCGTTCGCCGAAAATCCGGATATATTAACCTATGTCGATCCAATGATCGGTACGGATGAAAAGGGGCACTGCTTTCCGGGGGCGACTACTCCAATGGGCATGATTCAGTTGAGCCCGTCCAGTGATAGTCAGTTGAAGCACCACTGCTCGGGCTATCATTACAGCGACAAGACCATCAAAGGATTCGCGCACAACCATTTCAGCGGCACCGGCCTGGCCGGCATGGGCGACTTGATGATGATGCCGCTGGGGGGTGAATTAAAGTTGGCGCCGGGAACCGATGAGGATCCCGATAGCGGATACCGCGCGCGTCTGGATCATGATCTGGAGCGCGCTTCGGCGGGATATTACACGGTCGAACTTCGCGATAATCAGGTGGCGGTGGAGTTGACCGCGTCGCCGCGGGTCGGGTTTCATCGCTATACGTTTAAAAATGATGGACCGCACTCCGTGATTTTTGATCCGGCTCATCGGGTGCGGGGGACCGTGATCAATTCCGGTATGGAGATTCTTTCCGACACCGAACTGCGGGGCTACAAGCATGAACGCAGTCCGAGTACTGGAACACGAAAAGTTTATTTCTATGTAAAATTTTCCAAGCCGTTTTTGAAATCGGGAGTCACGCGGCAGGGGGAGCTTCTCAAAGGTCGCGGCCGTGTGGAGTCGAAATACGCCGGGGCGTTTGTGTCCTATGAAGGAAAAGCCGGCGAAGTGATTGAAGCCGCGGCGTCCATTTCGTATGTCGACTACGAAGGGGCCAAAGCGAATTTCGAGTCAGAGGCTCCGGGTCGAACCTTTGACGCGGTTCACGAGGCCACGCGAGGCCTATGGCGGGACAAGGTTTCGCGCGTCCGGATTGAGGGCGCCACGTTGGATCAAAAACGGATCTTTTATACTGGGATGTACCATTCCTTCATCACGCCGAACATTATCTCCGATGTAAACGGAAACTATATGGTGGGAGGCACGAAGAAGCACACCCCCGACGCGGACGACAACAATGAGTTGGACACGAAAAAGGCGTGTTCTCCCGACCTCGTTCAGTTAAGCAATATTTCCACTTGGGATACCTATCGCGCGCTTCATCCGCTGTGGACGATCATTGATCAAAAGTCGGACGCGCGTTTGGTGAATGTCCTCTGCTCGCGCTACACCCAGACCGATGTTGGACTCGGGCTCTGGGAAGCATTGGGATACGACAACTGCTGCATGCCGGGGTATGACGGAATTTCAGTGATGGCCGATGCCGCGTTGAAGGATCTCCCGGGACTGGATCAGAAGCTCATCTACGATTGCATCCAAAAAGCGGCGATGAACGATGGCGGCAGCAGTCCTCATTATGGAAAAGACAATGGCGTTGACGATTACATCAAACATAATGGATGGATTCCCGCCGAGGTTAAATCCAGCGTTTCGAAAACGACCGAAAACAACTATTACGACTGGTGCGTGGCCGAGTTGGCTAAAAAGATGGGCTACGCGAAGTCAGAAAAATATTTCCGCGAAAGAAGTCTGGGGTATCGAAATTTGTATAACCCGGATGAAAATTACCTTTGGCCGCGCTTCGCGAACGGCGAATGGCAGGAACTGGACCTCACCAGCTGGGGCGACAAACAAACCGGCCTGAACTCGGTCTACATTTCCGGCAACATTTGGTCTTACAGCGCCTACACCCCGCACGACATGGAAGGCGCCATCGAGCTGTGGGGGGGCAAGGAAAAATATGCCGCGTGGCTGGATGAAATGTTCACCACGGAAGTCAAAATGACCGGAGCTCAGCACTTTGATATCAGCGGATTCATCGGAGGATACGGACATGGTGACGAACCGGGGCATCAAATGCCCTATAACTATGTGTTCGCGGGTCAACCCTGGAAGACGCAGAAACTGGTCAACCAGATCATGACCACGATGTATTTCAACACGCCCGAGGGCTATATCAACAACGAGGATTGCGGTCAGATGTCGGCCTGGTATGTTTTCTCGTCGCTGGGCTTCTATCCGGTCTGTCCCGGGGATCTGAAATACTACATCGGCGCGCCGTTGCATCCAAAAGCAACGATACATCTCGAAAACGGAAGTCAGTTTGTCGTGGAGGCCATAAATCGAACACCGGAAAACTTTTACGTGCAATCCGTCACGCTGAACGGGCATCCGCTCTCCGAGCCGTACATCGAGCACGCTTCCATCATGAATGGCGGAAGGCTGGTGTTCGAGATGGGGCCTGAACCGAATAAAGCCTGGGCGACTAAATAGGGTAATGGCAATGAGTTTAGTTGAATATGGGGCTTCCATATCGTTGGAAACCGCGAAAAAAGTCATGCGGTCCGCGGAAGTCGAGGCGGTCGCCAATGACTGGTCGATGGTTGTTGTGATCGTCGATAATGGAGGGCATCTGGTCGCTATGCAGAAAATGGATCACGCGATCCTAGGAGCCATTGACGTGGCTCACACCAAAGCTCGGACGGCGGTTCTGTTCAAGCGACCGACCAAAGTATATCAAGAAGCCATCGGAAACGATTTCCCTGGTTCGCGGCTGCTTTCAAACCACGAAATCTGTCCGTTCGAGGGCGGGGTTCCGATTGTTCAAGATGACAAAGTCATCGGGGCTATCGGCGTGTCCGGCGGACAACCGGCTCAGGATGGGCGGGTGGCCATGGCCGGGGCTCAGGCTGTTAACGGTTAGATTATGAAAAGGGGGGGGGAGATAATGAGATTTTTAAGCCGGACCGCTCTGTTCTTTTTCACCTCTGTTTGCATCGCCTGTGGACAGCCGAATTTCATCGTCGTTTTCACGGACGATCTTGGCTATGGCGACATCGCGGGGTTTGGGTTTCCCGAGTCAAACGCACCGACTCCGCGCTTATCAAAAATGGCGGAAGAAGGGGTGAAACTGACGCGCTTTATGACGCCCATGCCGTATTGCGCGCCGTCGCGGGCGTCGTTGCTGACCGGGCGCTATCCCTTTCATCATATGATTGTTTCAAATCCGACCCCGGATCACGGCATTGATGATTATGGGCTTCCGCGCTCGGAATTCACCATGGCCGAAATGCTGAAAGAGGGCGGGTACGCTTGCTATATGGTGGGCAAATGGCATTTGGGGCACAAACCCGAGTTTTTGCCGACGAAACAGGGTTTCGATGCGTATTACGGAATTCTCTATTCGAATGACATGCGGCCCGTGCAGATGGTTGAAAACGAGGCCGTTGTCGAGTATCCGGTCGATCAGGCCTCGATTACCCAAAAGTATACGGCCAAATCCGTCGAATATATGCGCGAGGCGGTTGAGGCGAAGCGCCCGTTTTTCCTCTATCTCGCGCATACCATGCCGCACAAACCGTTGGCCGCGAGCGCCGCGTTTTATACCCCCGAAACACCGGGTGATTTATACGCGGATGTGATTCGGGAATTGGACTGGTCGGTCGGTACGGTGCTGGATGAAGTGAAGCGGCTGGGCGTTGACGAGGAGACGCTGATCATTTTCACCTCCGACAACGGCCCCTCCTGGGGCGGTAGCACCGGCGGGCTGCGAGGGATGAAAGCGCGGAGTTGGGACGGAGGAAACCGCGTGCCGTTCATCGCCCGTTGGGCCGGTCGGATTCCGCGAGGAATCACGAACCCTTCCTTGGCGTCCACGATTGATCTAATGCCGACGATGGCGAAACTGGCCGGCGTGAAGTTGCCGAACCATGTGGAAATCGACGGCAAGGATATCTGGCCGCTCTTAACCGACGCGACCGTCGAAAGTCCGCACCCTTATTTTCTGGGTATGAAAAACACGCGGATTCGAACCATCCACAAGGGGAAATGGAAGCTGCATGTTCATCCCGCCGAAAAGTACGTTCAGCCTTCCGAAGGCTACATAAAAGGCAAGGAACAGCGCGCCCCGGACGGGAAAACCATCATCGCGCCGGAAGAACAATACCGCGTTTCAGCGTATCCCGGTTTAACGACCGGGGATGAAAGCGCGCCGATGATGCTGTTCGATATCGAGGCCGACCCCGGAGAGCAGCGCGATCTGGCGGATGAATATCCAGAGGTCGTTGAACGATTGAAAAACCTCTACGACCAAGTGGCCGCTCCGGCCCCCTTTTTCGAAGTTCCAAAATCAAAAGGATTTCGCCCGGTTGAAGGCGGAAAACTAAAATTCTGGGAGGAAAGTGACTAGTACGCGAAAACCCTGTTCTTGATTCAGCATGCAGTTCTAATATTGAGGTGAGACAAAGACATGAACCATATAATTAAATTACTATGCGCGATATTGGTCAGCGCGGCCGCCATGAGTTTCGGTCAGGAAAGAGAAGTTCTCTTTAACGGCGAGAATCTGGACGGCTGGGTCGTTTACGTGAAAGACGACGCGGTGAAGGCGGAGGATTACGCGTACGTCAAGGACGGCGTGATTGAAACCATCGGAAAACCCGTAGGCTACTTGCGCACGGAAAAAGTTTATTCCAATTACAAACTACATGTTGAATGGCGCTATCCTGAAAAGGCCGAAAACAGCGGAATTCTACTGCACGCGACCGGTCCCGATCTAATCTGGAAAGCGCACTATCAGGCTCAGCTGAAGCATGAGAACGCGGGAGACTTTATCGTGCACGGAGTGGGCCAGCGCGCCACGCTCGCCGCCGTGGAATATGTTTCAACCGAAGAGAACAAACCGGTCATTCCCAAAACGCACCCGACCAACGAAAACCCGGCCGGAGAGTGGAACGCCTACGACATCACCTGCAAAGGGGATTTCATCGAAATCAGAGTGAACGAACTGGTTCAGAACGTGGCCTATGATCTATCGGTGACCGCCGGGAATATCGGCCTCCAAGTTGAGGGATGTAAAATCCAGTTCAGAAACCTATGGATCGAGCCCATTGAATAGTCCCCGGTAAAAATTTACTGGCCGCGGGAAAAGGAGATCGGGCTGGCTATGGGC
>JARFRL010000402.1 GCA_029287275.1 Pontiella desulfatans | reverse complement strand
CTCTCCCCGATCCGCGGCGCGGCCGCGGTGAAATACGACCCGAAGATTCCTCAACTTGAATTCGCCGCGGGGGAATTAGACGCGGCCCTCGAAGAGGTTGGGCGAGAAGACCTGCGGGTTACATTGACGATTAAGCCGGACGCGGCGTCGTCCGAAGGGTTTGAAATAAAAATCGCCGCCGAGGATCAAATCGAAATAGTCGGCGCGGACGCGGACGAGGCGATGTATGGCGGCATCGAAGTGGCCGAGTACTTGAAGCTGGGTTTACCCATTGAAAACACGAAGCGTTCGCCATTGCTGAAGAAGCGCGGTCTCAAAGTGAATATTCCTTGGGATTGCCGAACGCCTTCATATTGCGACAAGGGAACCGCGGCCCAGAGCAACATCGTCAATGTCTGGGACTTCGAAGGCTTTTGGAGACCCTACTTCGATGACATGGCGCGCTACCGCTACAATGTGCTGAGTCTATGGAGCACCCACGCCTACCCGAACCTCGTCGTGGTGCCGGGCTTCGAAGAGTGCGCCATGCCCGATGTCTACCGCGTCAAAGAGGAACTCCTTCACCCCAAATTCGACGGAAAAATCCGCCCCGATCTGGATGCCAACGGCGATGGCGAAGTCACCCCCGAAGACGGCACCATGACGCTGGTGAAAAAGATGACCATGGACGAAAAAATCGCCCACTGGAAAAAAGTATTCCAGCACGCGGGCGACCGCGGAATTGAGGTTCAGCTCTTCCACTGGACGGTCTATGTCAACGGTTCGGAAGGCAAATACGGCATCACGCCGGAACAGACCAACCCCAAAACCATCGAGTACATTCGCGCCAGCGTGAAACAGGCTCTGCTGACCTATCCGCAGATTAAGGCGATTGGCGTCACCTCCGGCGAGGATGACCGCCGCGAGCTGGACGGCACGCCCGATTCGACCGAAAACTTCATCTTCAAAACCTACGGTCAGGGCATCATGGACGCCCAGGCCGACTCCAACTGGAAAGAGCGCGACTTCCGCTTTATTTTCCGCCGCCACGGCACCGAATATGATTGGGTGAAAGACGCCATGAAGAATTATACGGGCGGCGTGCTCGACACCAGCACCAAGTATTCGGTCGCCCATATGTATTCGTCGCGGCGGCCGCAGGAGTGGGAGAAACGCATCGCCGACGAAGGCTGGCTCGACAGCTACAAAGCGTGGCTGAACCTGCGCAACGACGACCTGTTCATGCATCGCTTTGGCAGCCCCGACTACGCCCGCGAGTTCATCAAAAACATGCCGCTCGAATCAATCCGCGGCTTCTACATGGGCTCCGACGGCTACTTCTGGGGCCGCGAGTTTATCTCCAAAGAACCGGAAATGGCCGGCCGGCTCGAAATCGACAAGCACTGGTACAACTTCCGCATGTTCGGCGAGATGGCGTATAACAACGAGCTCGACGACGCCTACTGGAAAGCCGTCCTCAAACACCGCTTCCCCAGTGTCGACGCCGACCTGCTCTTCACCGCGTGGGAAACTGTTTCGGAAGTCGTTCCACAACTGAACCGCTCCGTTTGGGCGGCAACCGACGGCGACTTCGCCCCGGAAATGTCGCAGGGCGACTCCTTCCTGAGCATGGACAACTACTACTTCGATCGCAAACCGATGAAATTGCGCAACCCGCCGCCCGCCGGCGAACAGCCCTGCATCTCCGTGGCCGACTGGGCGGCGAAAATCATCGCCGGCGAAAACGCCGACCCGAAAAACAAGCTGACCCCGCTCGAGGTGGCGGACAACCTCGAAGGATACGCCCAGGTCGCGCTGGATGCCCTGCCCGCTCTGGAGGCTCAAATTGGAAACAACGTTGAGCTCAAGGAAGTGCTTCTGGACATCCGAAGCATGGCGTACCTCGGCCAGTATTACGCCAACAAACAACGCGCCGCCGCCAACTTGATGATCTACCGTCTGAGCGGTCGCAAAGACACCGCCCGGCAGGATCAGGCCGTGAAGCACATCGAGGATGCCAGAGATCACTGGAAACAGTACGCGGATGTTTTGGAGTCCCACTACAAACCCTCCCTGCACGCCAAAACCGGTTGGTTCCGCTGGTACGACACGCTTAAATCAGTGGAAGCGGAAGTCGAGCAGATCAAAGGCGAGGGCGCGTTGCCCGTTATCGAGTTTGCCGGACTGAAAGACGGCGACAACCTCAACCCCGGAGAAGACCTTGAAGTCAAAGTGAACGTCAGCGCCGCCGCCGGAATTGATGAGGTGAAGCTCTATCTCAACGGCCTGGTGCTGGACGGCGCGAAGGGAAAAGATCCGTACGTCTGGAACGGTTCAATCGATCCGCTGCTGAAAAACCTGGAGCAGGACTGGTACTCCCTGAAAGCCGTCGCCGTCGATGGCAACGGATTTGTTAAAGAGAAGGAGATCTACATCAACGTCGGCAACGCCTCCAAAGACAAAGAGGACTGGAAGGTTGAACCCTTTGCCGTGATTCTCAAAGACGGCGAGGAATTCACCTCCGGCCACGGAAACACCGAGGACGAGATCAACGATGATCAGGTCACAATCAAATGGGATAAACTGGAAGCCAAATTTCAGTTCGATCCCTCCGGCAAGCTAAAGCTCCGGGACGATTTCCGAGGTGTTAGTGTGTTCAAATCACGCTCCAAAGTCGATCCGGGCCCGCGGCGCTGCGAATTCACAGACGGTGCGCTCACAACCTATAACCTGGTGGAACCGATCAGCGTTCTCTGGTCATCCAGACGGTGGGATGCGAACAACCAGAAATTCAAACAGCCCGTCCCGGCGGACGCCGGATACAAAGGCCCCTTCGAACTGGTCATCACCCGAGGCAAAAAACTGGCGATTACCGGCGTGAAGAACGGGGAACGTCGGGTCATCTGGTCCGAAGACCCGGACTACGAAGACTGGACGGGGCAGTTCGCCCAAGAGACGCCCGTTTCCTCGTCATCAAAGAAGGTTGTTCTGGTGAAGGACCCAAAGACACTGGAAGATGAGTTGCGGAATCTCCGGCGGGATGTGGTTAAGAAATTGAAAAACAATCCTGATGTTGCGGCGCTATGGAATACGGTTGTGGCGTTAAAGGAGAAGATCGAAATCGTTAAAGTTTCGGGTGACAAAGTGGCGCTCAAGCAGGCGAAACAGGCCTATGAAGAATCGCTGACGAGCATCGACCTCGTTCTTGTTAAACTGGATCCAGATTACAAAGCGCTCTACGAAGAGGTGTACAATAAATAATCCGAGTTGCCGGGCGGATACCCATTTCAAATCAGGTGCAAGTCGCCTGATTGAACACTCACATGGAGATGCGTGATAATGAATAGGAGAACGATGAGCATATTTAAAAAAGCCCCCTTCTGGATAGTTTGCGGTTTTCTTGCCGTCGGCAGCATTGCCGCTCAGGAACGGCCGAACATCGTAATGTTTTATATTGATGACTGGGCATGGAACGGATCACCGGTTCCAATGGATGACTCCATGGAAAATTCAAAAATGCCGGTTCTGCGTATGCCGAACGTTGAAAAACTGGCGAAAGAGGGGATGAAATTCACCAATGCGTACGGATCGCCGCAGTGCGCGCCGGCCCGGGTGAGCGTTCAGACCGGACAGTCCTGCCCGCACAACGGGTACACCGTCGTGCTGGGAAAAATTAAGGACGACTATTACGACATGCGCCCGGAATATTCGAAAATGCCGATGCTTCCCAATATTTCCGACACGTCACTAGATACCAGTCAGCTCACCATTCCAAAAGCGCTCAAACCGATGGGTTATGTCAGCGCCCATTTCGGAAAATGGCATATGTATTGCGACCCGGCGGATGCGGGTTACGCCGCAAGTAGTGGCGAAACGACCAACAGTGAAGGCAACACGCTTAAAAAGTGGGCGGTCAACGGGAAACAGCCGAAGCAGCTGCCCAAGGATCTGACCGATCCCAAACTGATGTTCAGCATGACCGCTCAAGGAATTGAATTCATGGAAGAACAGGTTAAGCAGAGCAAACCGTTCTACCTTCAACTCTCCTACTGGGCCATGCATTCCGGACGAGAGTGTCTCGATTCAACGCGGCGAAAATATCTGAAAGATCCGCTGGTGCGGGAGTGGTACAAGAAGAATGGCAAAAACCCTGACACCATCACGCGAAAGGACTGCCCCGCCAACTGGCTGGCGATGGGTGAAGATCTCGATGGACGCATTGGCGCCGTGCTCGAGAAGCTCGAAGAATTAGGAATCGCGGATAACACCTATTGCATCGTCGTATCCGACAACGGCTACCGGCACCACGAGCTCGAGCTCGACCCGGGCATGAAACAGCCGCTGCACGCGCGAAAATGGTGGATCTGGCAGGGTGGTGTTCGCGTGCCCATGATTGTCAAAGGTCCGGGCGTAAAAGGCGACTCCGTGTTTAAAGGAAACGTCATCAACTACGACTTCCTGCCCACATTCGTTGATTGGGCCGGAGGCGATCCCTCGACGCTAAAAGACATCGACGGGGTCAGCCTCAAGGCGTACATGGAAAGCCAGCAACCGGACGACGCCTTCCTGAACCGCAACCTCTACTTTCACTATCCGCATTACCGCGAATCCGTTCCCTCCTCAGCCATTGTTTCCGGCAATTACAAGAAATGAATTTGAAAAATACGGGAGCATTTTATTTTTTTCAATCTCTATCGTTGCCAACCTTTCATCAAAAAGAGGTTTGCCATGCGTTAAGTATGGACTTGTTTTAAATTTTCCAATTAGTTCACCTGAATTGCATTTTGAAAAAAAACGATGGGACAATACACATGATGGCGTCTTATAATCAGGGT
>JARFRL010000223.1 GCA_029287275.1 Pontiella desulfatans | reverse complement strand
ATCCATGATCGCCCAAATCAGCACGTGCGTGTCGAGTAGCATATTCATGATCCAATGAATTCCTCGTCGGTCATGTCGAAGTCGTCATGGAACTTGTAGGTCGCGATCCCCTCAAGCACGCCCAGCGTCACCGGTTTCTTGTGGTATTTTTCGTAGGGAACCAACACCGCGACTTTTTCTTTTTTGCGGCCATAGCACACGATGAACTCCTCGCCCTGCTTAACCTCTTCAAGCACTTCGGAAAAACGGGATTTAAAATCCGCGACAGCCAATGTTTTCATGAGAACCTCCAATCGCATCCTAGCACCGCGCCCAAACTTATCAAGTTGACACGTTTGGCGCTACACGGCGCCGCACAGCGTGAGAATCACGGCTTTCTGCGCGTGGAGCCGGTTTTCGGCTTCGTCGAAAACGATCGATTGAGGGCCGTCGATGACCTCCGCGGTTTGCTCGCAGCCGCGGATCGCGGGCAGGCAGTTCATGAAAATCGCGTCCGGCTTGGCGTGGGCCATCAGCGCGGCGTTGACCTGGTACGGCATGAATTTCGCGATCCGCGCGGCTTCCTGATCTTTTGGAATGTGATAGCTCATCCAGGAGTCGGTGTAGACCACGTCCGCGTCTTGGATCGCCGCGACCGGATCGTCGGTCACGAAAACGGAGCCGCCGGATTCCGCGGCGAATTGCTCGCAGTCGGCCACGACGTCGGCCCGCGGGGAATAGTCCGCGCCCGCCGGCGAACCGACGCTGACGTTCATGCCCATCTTGGCGCCGCCGAACATGAGCGAGTGCGTCACGTTGTTGAAGCCGTCGCCGAGATAGGCCAGCTTGAGCCCTTTCAACGCGCCCTTTTTCTCCTCGATCGCCTGCAGGTCCGCCAGGATCTGGCAGGGATGGCTGTCGTCGGTCAGCGCGTTGATCACCGGAACGGTCGCGTATTCGGCCATCTCCAGCAGATCCGCGTGTTTGAACAACCGCGCCATGACGACGTCGACGAAGCGCGACGCGGTTTTGACGGAATCGCTGATGGTCTCTTTACCGCTGCCCATCGGCGAGTTGCCGGTGTGGTAATAAATCGCGTGGCCGCCCATCTGGGTCATGCCGGCCTCGAAGGAGAGGCGCGTCCGCAGACTCGGCTTCTCGAAGATCATCAGCAGCGTCTTGCGCGCCATGGCGTCTTGATAGTTCGCGGGATTAGCCTTCACGTCCTTGGCCAGTTCCAATACGTCCCGAATCTTGTCGGGGCCCCATTCTTTTAGTGAAATCAGATGTTCCATGGTTTTTCCTCGTGATGAGTGACGATTGAGTCGTGAAAACAAATCACGGCGTTCTCTTCCATCCCCACTCTTCATTTCTATTTCAAATTTACGTACTCACGCCTCACGGCTCAATCGTCACGATTCACGGCTCACGCTTCAGGTTTGTAATCGTCGTAATATTGGTTCACTTCGTCCTGCCGGCCGAACGTCGTCAGAATCAGCGCGGCGCGGATCCACATGCCGTTGCGCATTTGGCGCCAATAGACCGCCCGCGGATCGTTGTCGATCTCGGTGCTGATCTCCTTGCGGCGCGGCAACGGGTGCAGAATCACGCAGGTGTCCTTGATGACGTCCATATGCTTGGCGCCGATGCTGAAATTCGTCGTGTCGATCACGCTGCTTTCGCCGTCCGCGTCCCACTCGTCCTGAATGCGGGTCATGTAGATCGCGTCGGCGATCGGCATCGCGGCCGCGAAATCGTCGGTCAACACGTACTTCGTGCCCGCGGCGTCGAGCAGGTCGAGAATGTCTTGGCCGATTTGGAGCGGTTCCGGCGCGACGAAATAGAGCGTCGCGTCGTTGTAGAGCGTCAGCATCCACGCGAGCGAGCGGACCGTGCGGCCGCGCATCAGGTCGCCGACGAACACGATGTTCTTGCCGTCCACGCCGCCGATCTTCTCGAAGCTGCGTTCGAGCGTGTAGATGTCCAGCAGCGCCTGCGTCGGATGTTGGTCCGCCCCGGAGCCCGCGTTGAGCACGGGAATCTCGCGGCCGGTGTGCGCGAGCATCCACGCGACGCGCTCGGCGAAACCGCCCACCGGATGACGCATGATGATCATGTCGGCGTACGAGCTGAACGTTCGGATCGTGTCCTCGGGCGACTCGCCCTTCACCTCGCTCGAAGTCTTCGTGTCGCGCACGTCCATCGTGTCGAGCCCCAGAATCTGGCAGGCCGCGTTGTGCGAGAGATAGGTGCGCGACGAGGGTTGCGCGAAATAGAGCATCGCCCGCTTGTCCGACAGCAGCGTTTTCAGAAAATTCGCCCCTTCGCGGCGCTTGTTGACGCGCTTGATCCGCGTCGCGAGCGCGCACAGCTCCTGGAGCTTGGCGCGCGTGAATTGTTGCGCGATCAGCGTGTGCGGAGGCGTCCCTTGAAAATACGCGCCCTTCGCCGTCAGCGGAAGCGCGTTGAATTCCTCCCAGGAAATCCCGCTCAGTTTTTTTTCTTCAACCATGGTTTTCTCGCCCCTTTCCAACTCGAGCCGCCAATCATAGCGGGACCGGATATAAAGTCCACCCTTCCAATTCGGGATTTCTTCGCGTAGATTTCCGGCATGTCAGTTGAAGCCAAGAAACCACGCGCCCTCCGCGTCAACGGAGAGGCGCTACAAGGCGTTTCCGCCGGCGCCGTCCGCGTTTCCGACGCGCCGCTCAGCGCCCACGCCCTGCTCTGTCTGGACCTGTTCGAGACGCGCGAGCGCGATATTCTATGGATCGCGTCCGACGTCCGCGAGATGGAACGGCTGAACGAATCGCTTCGAACGCTGGCGGCCGAAGAGCGCGACATCCACCTGTTCCAGCCCATGGAAAAAGACCCCGCGGTTTTCGGCGAGCACCTCAAGCTCGCTCAGGCGCTGCGGGAAAACAAGCGCTTCATCATCGTCACCTGCCCCCACGCGATGGAACACGAGGTGCCGCTCGCGGACGACGCCGAGCAGGCCGTCCAGACGCTCGCGGTCGGCGCGGAACACAAACTCGGCGAGCTGACCCAATGGATGTCCGACGCCGGCTACGCGTTCGGCGTGGAAGTTTACGCCCAGGGCGAGGCCGCGGTCCGCGGCGGCATTCTCGACTGCTGGCCGCCCGGCTCGCCGCGGCCCGTTCGGATCGAGTTCTTCGGCGACGAGATCGACTCGATCCGCTTTTTCGACGATCAAACACAATGCTCCATCGAAAAAATCGACGCCATCCAACTGCCCCAAATGGACTTTGGCTTCGCGGGCGAGGACACCTGTCCGATCACCGACCTGCTTCCCGCGGAAGCGGTCGTCGTATCGCCCGACGCGAGCACGCGCCAACTCGACACGGGATTCAATTTTTACGACACCGGTCTCTTCGCGGTTTCCTACGACACCCATCCGAAACAGGCCGAGCAGGCGCGGCGGCGCTTCGTGGATCAACGCTGCGCCGACGCGGCGAGCGACTGGGACGTCCATTTCTTTTTCGAGACCGAGGGCACGCGCGACCGCTTCCGCGAGCTCTATCAGGAGTTGGAAGGCTTTGATTCGCTGAATCTCCACCGCGGCGTGTTGCACGAAAGCGCGGCCGATCACGCCCGTAAAATCCTGATCGTCACCGAGGCGGATTTCTACGCCTACCACACCAACCGCGCCGCGCACGCCCGAACCGCGAAACGCTTCCATAAACAGCGCGACCGCGTCAGCGAGGCCGCGGACATTCAGCCCGGCGACTTCGTCGTGCACGTCGAGCACGGCGTCGGCAAATACCTCGGCATCGTGGAAACCACCTTCAGCGGCCGCAGCATGGAAGTGCTCTCGATCGAATACGCCAAAGGCGAGAAGGTCTATCTGCCCGTCACGCAGGCCCACCTGCTGACGCGCTACAAAGGCATGGGCAAGAACGCGCCCAAGCCGCACACGCTCGGCGGCCGCAAATGGCGGAACGACAAGGCCGGCGCGGAGGAGGCCGTCCAGGACCTCGCCGCGCAGCTGCTGCAAACCCAGGCCGAACGGCAGGCCAAACGCGGCTATCGCTTCTCCAAAGACACCGCGATGCAGGCCGAGTTCGAGGCCGCGTTCCCCTACACCGAAACCCCGGACCAGCTCTCCTCCTCCGACGAGCTCACACGCGACATGGAAATGCTCCGGCCCATGGATCGCCTGCTTTGCGGCGACGTCGGCTTCGGTAAAACCGAGGTCGCGATGCGCGCCGCGTTCAAGGCCGTGATGGACGGCATGCAGGTCGCGGTGCTGGTTCCCACCACCGTGCTCGCGCAGCAACACTTCGACACCTTCGCGGAGCGCATGGCCGCGTTCCCCGTCCGCGTCGACATGGTTAGCCGATTCCGC
>JARFRL010000192.1 GCA_029287275.1 Pontiella desulfatans | reverse complement strand
GTGTACTTCAAAGCCGTCAGAGGGATCGGGACGGCATAGCTTTACTTCCAATGTATCGTGCAAAACGCCTCGCTTCGTGGTCGTGGAGTGCTCTTCCGTTCCAGCGGACAAAACGTCGTGGTTCAGGGGAAGATGATCCTTTCAGGCTGGGTCTCCAAGGGAGCGTCCAGAGCAGGATGTATTATGTGAAATGAGGGGGTAACCAAACACAGCGATTTTCCGATTGCAAGGGATCGCCAAGTTTTTTTTTGAAGAAAACGCGTCTAAATACCATAAAAACCGCTTAAAAGCCGACCTCGAACGCCAAGCGGGTTGATGATCTTCTCGCTCACCGAGAACAACGCATACGGGGGGCAATTTCCGCGTTTCCCGAATGTCGTTTTCCGTGAGGCATCTCAAATCCCGAGCTGGTTCACGATTTTCTCCACTTCCGCGACGACGGGGAGGGGCAGGTTTTCGTAGCTGGGGTTCGGGGCGGCCAGCGCGGCGCAATAGGGGATGGTTCCGAGCACGGGGACTTTGCCGAAGTGTTCGATCGTCGCGCCGTTGTCCTCTTCGATGAAGGTGAATTCCTGATCGGTGCTCGCGACGAATACGACGCCGGCGATATCGAGCCCGTCGGAGCGCAGCGCCTGAATGGAGAGCAGGGTGTGGTTGATCGTTCCAAGGCCGGGCCGCGCCGCGAGCAGGATGGGATAGCGGAGCGCCTGCATCAGATCGAGCATCGTTTCGCGGCGGTTGAGCGGAACCATGATTCCGCCCGCGCCTTCGGCGAGCACGAACTCGTGTTCGGAGCCCAACGTCCGAGCCGCGATGACCATTTCGGCGATTTCGATCTCCGTCCCGGCCAACTCCGCGGCGAGATGCGGCGAGCACGCGGGCTCGAAGCGGTAGGGCGCCATGTTGGCGTATTGTTCCGCGGAGACCTTCATCGCCGCCATGGACAGCGAGTAGTCGAGATCCGGGACCGTGAGGCGTGACGATTGAGGCGAGATTTCACTCGTGCCTAATGCCACATGCCTGGTGCCTGTTACTTCGCGGCACCCCGTCTGCGCGGGTTTCATGGGCGCGGCGTTGATTTTCCGTCTGCGCAGTTCGGCCAGTAAAAGGGCGCTCAGCGCGGTTTTGCCGATATCGGTGTCGGTTCCGGTGATGAATAGTCCGTTCATAATCGTCGAACTCTGCCCGAAAACTATTTCGTTAGCAAGAACGTGGCGGTCTCATAGGTCGCGGCCACGCCGCCGTCGGAAGCGAAGTTTTCCTGGTAGTCGGCGACGAGCTGGCTGATCTCGGAGCGGTTGAGCGGCGCGTTGCCCGCGCTGACTTTCCCGCCCGTCACGCCCTGTTCGTGGATCGCCTTGAGGAACGCTTTGGCGTCGTCGTAGATGATCTCCTCCTCGCTATGCTTGCGGCGCTCGAGGTTGAAACCCGCGGCTTGCAGGCAGGCTTTCGTTTCCTCGTAGGTCGGTAGCGTGACTTCCGGCGTCTTTTCAGGCGCGATGTCCCCGCGGAGTTCGTGCAGCTCTTTCAGCGTGCCGCGGAGCATCATGCCCAGCGCGAAGGTTCCGCCGGGCTCGAGGCATTCGAAAATGTTCTCGCAGGTCGCCTTAAGGTCGCCGACCCAGTGCAGGGCCGAGCTGGAGACGATCAGCGGATAGCGGTCGCCGCCCCACCAGGTCTGCGCGTCGCCCACGATCCAGTTGATGTGCGGGAATTTGGCGAATCGCGCGCGGCTGTGCTCGATCATTTTTTCCGCGACGTCGACCGCGTCGATCAGCACTTCCGGGAAGCGTTCGTTCAGCAGCCGGGTCAGCTGTCCGGTGCCGGAGCCAAGCTCGAGAATCTGCTCGGGATACATTTCCGGCAGCATCGATAAAACGGACTGCGCGAGCGCGAGTTGCGGGCGGGCGTGGCGGTCGTACGTCTCGGCCGCGGCTGAAAAACGGGTTCCTATCATGGGGCTCTCCTGAACAGCCGCGCAGAGTGCGTCAAAACTCGTTTCATTGCAATCCCTCGCTTGCCTTCAAAAATCAATCGGAACATACTTCCCGCTTAAACGAGGCGTTTTCATGACCGAACAAGTAGCGGACCTGTTGAATATATCCGAGTGGCTGGCCGATAATCTCATCCATACCGCGATCGCGTTGGTGGTGGTTTTCCTGTTCAAGGTGATCACCGCGCGCGTCGTCAGTCGCAACGTGGAGGACGACAAGCGGCGCTACCACACCCGCAAAACCGTGACGTATTGCTACACGATCGTGCTGATCGCCGTGCTCGGTTCGATTTGGTTTCAGGGCATGGCCTCGCTCGGCACGTTTCTGGGCCTCGCCAGCGCGGGTCTGGCCGTCGCGCTGCACGACACCATCGCGAACATGGCCGGCTTCTTTTTCATCGAGGCCCGCAAGCCCTTCCGCGTGGGCGACCGCGTGGAAATCGGAGACGTTCAAGGCGACGTCATCGATATACGTCTGTTCCAGTTCAGCATCGTGGAGGTCGGCAATTGGGTCGACGCCGACCAGAGCACCGGGCGCATCATCCACGTGCCCAACAGCATGGCGATGCGGGTTCCCTGCGCGAACTCGCACATCGGATTCGAATATATCTGGAACGAGATCCCCGTGCTCATCACGTTCGAGAGCGACTGGAAGAAAGCCAAGGAGCTGCTGCTCAAGATCGGCAAGGAAAACGCCGAAAACCTTTCCCGCGGCGCGCAGGAGCAGATACGCCGCGCCGCCCGCAAATACCTCATCGTCGCGGGCAAGCTGGCGCCAACGGTCTACACCTCCGTCAAGGATTCCGGCGTGATGCTTACGATCCGCTATCTCGTCGATCCGCGGCAGCGCCGCGGCACCGAGCAGAAAATGTGGGAAGACGTTCTCGACGCCTTCGCCGCGGAGCCGAACATCGATCTGGCGTACCCGACCGTCCGCTACTTCAGAGGTTCGGAAACGCCCGGATCCGACGCGTAGCCTCGTCGAAGCGATGGGCGGGCCGCACCTGCCCCTTTTCCGCGAAAATCCTCGATTCGCTGTTCGGAAAGCGCGCGTTCAGCCCTCGCCGCGGAATCGCGATGAATTATTTCACACCTGTGTAGGTGTGAAATAGGTTGGTGTAGTTGGTGTTATGATGAAAAAGGTCAAAAACGCCTGCGGCTCGCGCCTCAGCGCCGCGGCACCGAGCATTGATCGCGCGTGCCCGAGTCCGCGACTTCAGGGGTTTAGAAACGCTCGGACCCGACGCGTAGCCTCGTCGAAGCGATGGGCGAGCAGGGCGTGGCCCTCGTCCGCGAAAATCTCTAGCTCGCCCTTCGGCAGGTGTTCGTTCAGCCATTCCGCCGCGCCGACCGGGATGATCCGATCCTTCGCGCCGTGCAGAATCAAGGTGGGAATTTCGATGGCGGGAACC
>JARFRL010000157.1 GCA_029287275.1 Pontiella desulfatans | reverse complement strand
CACGTCATCTGGGACTGGAACGGCACGCTGTGGGACGACACGTGGCTTTGCGTGGAGATCAACAACCACATGCTCGATCGCCGCGGTCTGCCGCTGATCGACCGCGGCACCTATACCGCGAAACTCTGTTTTCCCGTCACGGAATATTATTGTCAGCTCGGTTTCGACTACGCGGAGACCTCCTATGAAAAGCTCGCGGAGGAGTTCATCGCGGAATATGCCCGCCGGCGGTTTGAATGCGACTTGCAGGCGGGGGCGCGTGAGCTGATTGCCGAGTTCCAATCCCTGGAACTTTCCCAGGCGGTTCTTTCGGCCTATGAGCAAAAGGCCCTGCTGGAAGCCACCGACTACTTTGAGCTCACCCCGTTCTTCAACGATATCGTCGGCCTCAACGACATCTACGCCCATGGCAAAGTAGACAATGGCCTTCGGTATATGGAGGGTTTGGGCGTGGATCCTGCCGAGGTGCTATTTGTAGGGGACACGGTGCATGATTTCGAAGTCGCGGAAGCGATGGGCGTGAACTGTGTCTTGGTCGCATGTGGCCATAACGCGCGCCCAAGGCTCGAGGCCACCGGCGCGCGGGTCTTTGGCTCTCTCCAAGAAATAGCCGACTTCCTTCTTTATTAATCAGGGCACGAAGAACAGAAAGACGGGCTCCCGTTAGCGGTGCTTCGTGTTCTTCCCGTCTTCGTGGTGAAAACCTTTCAGGATTGACGGCATGCGATATTTGGTTAAATTGCCAAATAACAAACCGAAGGCGGAGCATGACGGCGAAAGAGAAAACTCGATACGACGCGAAGGCGCGGGTGCTGAAGGCGCTGGCGCATCCAACGCGGCTGTGGATGGCGGAACAACTGGCCGAGGGCGAGCTGTGCGTGCGCGCCTTCGTCGATAAAATCGACGCGGACTTCTCGACCATCTCGAAGCATCTCTCCGTGTTGAAGCAGGCGGGCATCGTCGCGGACGAGAAGCGCGGCAAGCAGGTCTATTATTCCCTGAAGGTTCCCTGCGTGCTGAACTTCATGAGCTGCGTCGAGGCCGTGATGGAGAACAACGCGAAAGAGCAGGCGGAGTTGGTGAGCTAGGGTCAAAAGTCCAAAGGTCGAAAGTCGAAGGTCTGACCTTGGACTTTCGACCTTCAGACCTTTGACCTTCAGATGGGAGTTTGAACATGTTTCAGTGGCTAGACAACCTAGTGACGGCGATGGTGGAGGGCTGGTTCGGCCTTTCCGTTGAATCGCGGCTGGGCGGAAGCGTCCATTTCTTTTTCTACGACACCGTCAAAATTCTGATCCTGCTGTCGGTCATGATCTTCGCGATCTCCTATCTGCGCACGTTTTTCCAGCCCGCGAAAACGAAGGCGATGCTGGAAAAGATACGCGGCCCGAAGGCGCACGTCGCCGCGTCGTTGCTCGGCATCATCACGCCGTTTTGCTCCTGCTCGTCGGTGCCGATCTTCATCGGTTTCATCGAGGCGGGCATTCCGCTCGGCGTCACGTTCTCGTTTCTGGTCACCTCGCCGATCGTCAACGAGGCCGCGTTCGCGGTGCTGTGGGCGGCGTTCGGTTGGAAGGTCGCTTTGGCCTACGCCGCGATGGGCGTCGTCATCGGCGTCGTCAGCGGCCTGATTATCGGGCGCTTCAAACCGGAGAACCATCTCGAGCCGGAAGTGTTCTCCGGCGAGGGGTTCAATAAAACAAAACCCGACATGAGCCAAAAGGAGCGGTTCGGCTTCGCCGCGGAGCACGTGTGGGACATCCTAAAGAAGATCTGGCTCTATCTGCTCATCGGCATCGGTATCGGCGCGGCGATCCACGGGTGGGCGCCGGAGGATGTGCTGGCGAAATACGCCGGCTCCGACAATCCGCTCAGCGTCGTCATCGCGGTGATCGCGGGAATCCCGCTCTACGCCAACGCCATTGGAACCATCCCGATCGCGGAGGCGCTGATCGGCAAAGGCGTCGGCCTCGGCACCGCGCTCGCGTTCATGATGGCCGTCACCGCGCTGTCGGTTCCGGAGATGGTGCTGCTGCGCAAAGTGATGAAGCCGCGGCTGATCGCCATCTTCGTCGCGACCGCGGCCATCGGCATTCTGATCGTGGGCTGGTTGTTTAACTGGGTGTTTTAAATGGTCAAAAGTTGAAAAGTCGAAAGGTCGAATGTCCAAGGTCCGTGGCGCGGGACTTATGACCTTCGACCTTAAGATCTTTGACTAGGCAAACATAGGAGAAGAAAATGAGCGCGAATGAAAAGGGATGTTCTGGCGGACCGAAGTTGGTGTTCGCTTGTTCCGGTGCCGCGGATGTCGGCGAGCTGGCCGATTTGGCCGCGCGGAAGATGAGCCGCGATGGAACCGGATCCATGTTTTGCATGGGCGGCATCGGCGGAAACGTTGGGCCGATCATGAAAAAGACGGCGACCGCCGAGAAGATTCTGGCGATCGACGGCTGCCCGTTGAATTGCGTGAAGGCTACACTGGAGAAGGCGGGCTTCAACACATTCGAGCACCTGCTCGTAACGGAGCAGGGTTTTGAAAAAGGCGCGACGGAAGTGAGCGCGGTAAACGTCGAGCGAGTCGCGGCCGTTGGTGCTACCTTGTTAGCTTAAGGAATAGAACCACACGGAATACACGGAATGTCTGGGGCCTTATTTCCGCATGTTCCGTGTATTCTGTGGTTTGAGAAAATATGAAAAAGAAAATCATACCCTTTTTGTTGCTGATCATCGCGGTGGTCGCGGTGGTGGAGCTGAAAAACCGGAAAGCCACGTGTTCGCTCGATGGATGTCCGGACGGGTTGTGCGTGCTCCCCATACCGGAGAGCAAACTCCATCCGGAGATGATCGGTTCCTCGCCCGCCGCGGCCACGACCAACGCGCCGCTGCCGCGGCTGCTCGATCTTGGCGCGGGAAAATGCGTTCCGTGCAAAGCGATGGCGCCGATCCTCGACGAGATGAAGGAAACGTTCGCGGGCCGGTTGGACGTGGTCTTCATCGACGTCTGGGAAAACGAGGGCGTCAGCGAGAAATACGATGTTCGCATGATCCCGACCCAGATTTTCTTCGACGCCGCGGGCAACGAGCTGTTCCGTCACGAGGGCTTCTTCTCCCGCGCCGATCTACTCGCGAAGTGGGCGGAACTGGGCTATGACTTTTCCGCGGAAAATTCAACACGAAGTCACGAAGGACACGAAGAATAGAGCTTTGGTGCTCTTCGAGCCTTAAGCGAAGCGGGTGGTTAAAAAGGACTTTCGATGGAACACCTATTCACATCCATGACGCGCGCGGTGGAAAGCACGCCGCTGATCGCGCTTTCCGCGGCGTTGATTTGGGGAATTCTCAGCATCCTGCTGAGTCCCTGTCATCTCGCGAGCATTCCGTTGATTGTCGGCTTCATCGACGATCAGGGAAAAACCTCCTCTCGGCGCGCGCTGGTGATCTCCGTCCTGTTCGCGACGGGCATCCTAGTGACGATCGCGGCGATCGGCGCGCTCACCGCGGCGGCGGGGCGACTGATGGGCGATCTGGGTCGTTACGCGAACTATTTCGTCGCGGTCATCTTTTTCTACGTCGGCCTGGGGTTGCTGGGCGTCGTTCCGCTGAGTTGG
>JARFRL010000155.1 GCA_029287275.1 Pontiella desulfatans | reverse complement strand
CTGCGTGATGATCGCGCCGGTGTCGACGCCGGCGTCGACGAAGTGGACGGTGCACCCGGTGAATTTAACGCCGTAGTCGAAGGCCTGTTTGCCGCCATCGAGCCCCGGAAAGCTGGGTAGCAGGGAGGGGTGGATGTTGATCATGCGGCCGGCGTAAGCGTTCAGCAGCCCGTCTTTCACGATCCGCATGAAGCCCGCGAGCGCGATGAAGTTCACGTCGTGTTCTTCCAGAATCCGCAGCACGTTTTGCTCGGCCTCGCCGTCGAGCTTTGTTTTGAAGGGCGCACAGTCGAAATGAAGCGCGGGAATGGCGCTTTTTCGGGCCCGTTCGAGAATGTACGCGTCCGCGTTGTCGGACAGCACGCACTTGATCTCCGCGTCCAGCGTCCCCGCCTCGACCGCGTCGATGATGGCCTGACAGTTCGTGCCCGAGCCCGATCCGAAAATCGCCAGTTTCAACATGTACCTACTCCTTGTCGTTTAAGGTTCGAGAAGATACTATGCCCGCCATTCTTTAATCAACCAACAACAGGACAGGACATGCATCTTAAAATCAAGCCGCTCTCCGACGTCGCGCGCGAAGTCTATTCCGACCACGGGCACTTTCACGAGGGCGACGCGGGCCTCGACCTGTACGTCCTCGAAGACGTCGTCATCGAGCCCGGCCAGACCAAGCCGATCAAGCTCGGAATCGCCTGCGAGCCGGAAGACGGCCGCGCCTACTACCTGATGCCGCGCTCGAGCATCTCCAAAACACCGCTGCGCCTCGCGAACTCCATCGGCCTGATCGACGCCGGCTACCGCGGCGAGCTGATGGCCATGTGCGACAACATCAAAACCGAAACCTACACCGCGGAAAAAGGGCAACGCCTTTTCCAAGTCGTCGCCTGCGACTGCTCCCCGATCTATTACGAAATGGTCGAGGAACTCTCCGAGACCACCCGCGGCGCGGGCGGATTTGGTAGCACGGGAAAGTAAAAACCATACTTATTAAGTTGAGATCGGCTCGCTTCTCGGCATGATGGGCCAATGTCCCACGCGTCCCGAGCCATCGACTATGAAACGCGCCCCGTCAACTTGCGGGTGCGCGACATGCCCACCCAGCTCAGACCGCGCGAGGAGTTCGAGCGGGTAGGCGCCGAGAATGTTTCCGACGCGGTGTTGCTCGCGCTCATTCTACGAACGGGAACCAAGGGCGTGAACGTGGTCGAGGTTTCCCAGCGACTGCTCTCCACCTTCGGTTCGCTGACCGCGTTGGCCAAAGCCTCGGTCAAAGATATTCAGCGCGTCGACAGCATCGGCCCCGTCAAAGCGCAGATGATCAAAGCCGCGATGGAGCTGGCGCAACGGCTGACCCGCGAAAGCGTCGGCGAAAGCCCGATGGTCACCACGCCGGAGCAGGCCACCGCGGTGTTGCGCGAACGGGCGCGCCTTTTGCGGAAAGAAGTTTTCTGGGCGCTGATGCTCGACGCGAAGAACCGTTTGATCGGTGAACCCCGGAAGATTAGCGAAGGCACGCTGACCAGCAGCCTCGTCCATCCGCGGGAACTTTTCGCCGAAGCCGTCGAGAGTCGCTGCGCGTCTATCATTCTCGCGCACAATCATCCCTCCGGCGACCCAACGCCCTCGTCCGAGGACGTCAAGGTAACCAAACAACTCATCGCGGCGGGCGAGGTGATGGGTATCAAGGTGCTCGATCACATCGTCATCGGCCATCGCAAGCATCACAACGCCACCGACTTCCTCAGCCTGCGCGAAACCGGCCTCGTTAAATTCGGATAAACGAGAGCGTGTGAACAGATGTAGGGAGGGGGCCGAGACCCCGCCTTCCAGAGGACGGGCCGCGCGCGAACGGACGAGGTCGGGGACCTCGGCTACACGCACGGATGTAGGGCGGGGGCCAAGACCCCGCCTTTCGGAGGACACGATGATTAACGTTTGGAGGTGAGATGCCGGAACGAAAACATCTGAAGCGCCTTGACGTCGTCTATCAAAATCACCCTCGCTATTTCATCACCGCGTGCGCGCGTCATCGCCAAAACCTTCTAGCCACACCGCATGTTCACGAAATCCTTCGCGCCCATTGGTCGAAATCACTGGATCTATATGGGTGGGCAATTGGCTCCTATGTCGTCATGCCCGACCATGTTCACTTTTTTTGCGCCGACGCGGAAAGCAGAACCACGCTTTCAAGAATGGTTGGCTCGTTCAAGCAATGGAGCGCGAAGGAAATCTGCCCGATTTTAGGCGTTGATCCTCCATTGTGGCAAAAGGAGTTTTTCGATCATTTAATTCGATCCGAGGAATCGTATTCGGAGAAGTGGGAATATGTTCGGAGGAATCCCGTCCGAGCGGGAATGGTTGATCATGCGGCCGATTGGGAATACGGCGGGCACATTAATTATGTCTGATATCCACGATCACGGATCGCGGTGACAGGTTGGGTGTAGGGCGGGGGCCGAGACCCCGCCTTCCAGAGGACGGGCCGCAAGCGAGGTCGAGGAACTCGGTTACAGGCTTGGCGCGAAATCCGATTCCTGACATGCTGTGCGGCACTATGAAAAAGACCCTACACTTTGAAAGCATTGGCGGCGCGAGCGGGGACATGATTCTCGGCGCGCTGGTTGGACTGGGCGTCTCGGTCGAGGAGTTGAACGAGGAGCTGAAGTCGCTCAACGTCGACCCGTTCGAGATCGTCGTGGACGAAATCGTGGAGCAGGGGATGAGCGGCGTCCGCGGGAAGGTCGTTCTCCACGATCACCACCATCATCACGACCACGATCACGACCACGATCACGACCATGGGCACCATCATGGACGCCACCTGAGCACGATCCAGAAACTGATCGAGGAAAGCGCGTTGCCCGCCGGCGCCAAAACACGCGCCGCGGAGGTGTTTCAAAAAATCGGCGAGGCCGAAGCCGCGATCCATGGCGTGGACATCGAAAAGATTCACTTTCATGAAGTCGGCTCGATGGACTCGATCGTCGACATCGTCGGCTGTTGTCTCGCGTTGGAAAAGCTGGGCGTCGACGCGGTCTCCATTCGGGATCTTCCGCAAGGGCATGGAACGATCGAATGCGCGCACGGCACCTATCCGAATCCCGCCCCCGCGACGCTTCGCATCTTGGAAGGCTTTCCCGTTCAGGACGTGGACGAGCCGTTCGAGCTGGTGACGCCGACGGGCGCCGCGCTCGTCGCGAGCTGGCGGACCGCGGAGGCGCCCGCGTCGGGGAGTCGCGCGGTGAAGACGGCCTACAGCTTCGGGCACCGCCAATTGAACGGCCGTCCGAATCTGTTGCGCGCCACGCTCTATGAATCCGCGGAGGATCAAACCGCGGACGAGGTGCTGGTGCTGGAATGCAATCTGGATGATACCACGCCGGAGCTGGTGGGCTGTCTGTTTGATAAACTTCTCGAAGATGGGGCCTTGGATGTTTTCACAACCCCGGTGCAGATGAAAAAACAGCGGGCTGGGATTTTACTTACGGTTCTTTGCCTCTCAGAGGACCGGGGAAAAATGATCGATCTCATTTTTTCTGAATCGACGACTTTTGGCATTCGCGAGCGTCTCGAAAAACGTACCGTGCTGGAGCGCGGTTTCCAGACTGTGGAAACTCCTTATGGGGACGTTCGAATAAAAATAGGGAAACGCGGCGGTGAAGTCGTGACCGCGTCTCCTGAAATTGAGGATTGTCGAAAATGCGCGGCGGAGAGTGGCGTGCCGGTGAGGAATGTGTATGATTCGGCCCTTTCGAAATTCAACAACGGATAAATTAGAATGCTGGCTAAACGAATCATACCGTGTCTGGACGTGACCGGCGGGCGCGTCGTTAAGGGCGTCAATTTCGTGGATCTGCGCGACGCGGGCGACCCCGTGGAGTGCGCCAAGGCCTACGAGGCGCAGGGCGCGGACGAACTTTGCTTTCTCGACATCACCGCGTCGAGCGACGGCCGCGAAACCATGGTCGACATCGTGCGCCGTTGCGCCGAACAGGTGTTCATGCCGTTGACGGTGGGCGGAGGCATTCGCACCGCGGCCGATGTCCGCAACATGCTCAACGCCGGTGCCGACAAGGTTTCGTTCAACACCGCCGCGATCAACAACCCGGATATTCTCAACGAGTGTTCCGACTCGTTCGGCTCGCAATGCACCGTGCTGGCCATCGACGCGCGGCGCAACGGCGACGGAACCTGGGGCGTGTTCACCCACGGCGGGCGCAACCCGACCGAGCTCGACGCAATCGAGTGGGCCATCGAAGGGACACAGCGTGGAGCGGGGGAAATCCTGTTGACCAGCATGGATTGCGATGGGTGCAGAGATGGGTATGACCTTGAACTGACCCGCGCGATCTCGGAGGCGGTCGGTGTGCCCGTGATTGCATCCGGCGGAGCCGGAACAAAAGACCATTTCGTGGATGCGGTGACAAAAGGGAAGGCGGATGCCGTATTGGCCGCTTCGCTGTTTCATTTTGGAGAGCTCACGGTGGGTGAGCTTAAGGAGTACATGCGCGAAAAAGGGATCGAAGTTAGAATTTAACGCTGCCTATTTAGTTTCAAAGCCGGATTACCAATACGATCAATATCGCTGTAGTGAAGGTGGCTATGACGGTTCGAAATGTATTCCATCGTGTCCAGGTCGGCTCAAATATTTTTCGTGCGTCCTGAAAATCCGTCCGACTCATCTCTTCAAGATTCAAAGTCTGAATCCCGTTGTTCAGGGGAATGTTGATTTTAACTGTAGGTAATTGTACTCCAATGAGATATGCCGAGCAGGCGGTTGCCAGCAGGAGTTGGTCAAGGCCGCTCAGCTGCCGGAAACCAATCAGGGTGGAAACGATCAGAGCGGTGGTTGAGCCAAGCCAGATCAACATAAAGATTGGTTGATTATTTTGAATCACTCCGTCCATGACCTTGAACGCCTTAAGGTAATCATTATCGTTCAGGCATTGAATGCCCGGCATCACGACAATACAGAATGCCAGCAGGAGCCCCGCCACAAGAGCGCACAGTAACAGAGAAAGTCCCAGTGTAAATGAGATGAGATTCATAATATCGTCCTTAAAGTATTTACGTTTTTGTATGGTTGAATGAATCAGGGCTAAGCAGCTGCGTAGCCCCGTTCAATACGATTATGCATTACGGCTTGCCGTGTTGTTTGACCAGATGCCGGTTGTAGCAACTTCGCGTGCAAAGTCGAAGAAGTCTTTGGGCGGCCTTCCGAGGGCACGCTGAATGCCGTCAGTGAGGTATGCATTGCGACCGTCTAAAACGGTGGTAAATAGGTAATCCATCAGCCATACAACTTCCTTTGGTGCACCGGAATCGGCTATTGCACCGACGAATGTTTCGAGGGGAATCTGCATATATTCGATTTCGCGGCCGATTGCATGGCTGAGTTCGTCCGAAATTTCTCTGAAAGTCATGAGGCGAGGGCCTGTAACTTCATATATCTGGCCCGCATGTCCGGGTTCCGACAGAGCCGCGACGGCGACCTCGGCGATGTCATCAACATCTACGAAAGGCTCGGGTATGTCACTGACAGGCAGAGTCATCCGACCGGAAAGAACCATATCCATAAAAGCACCTTCCGAAAAGTTCTGGTAAAACCAGCTTGCGCGGACGATGGTCCAATCCACAGCACTCTCCTGAACTATTTTTTCACACGCCTGCGCTTCCGCTTCACCGCGACCGGACAAGAGGACCATGCGTTTTACCCCATGGTCCAATGCTCGGTTCACAAAGGATCGAATGCTGTCGGTGGCACCGGGTAAGGCGAGGTCGGGCGCATAGTTGATGTATACCACATGCACATTTTTCAGGCACTCATCCCAGCTCGCTTCCTCGTCCCAATAAAATGATGGGGAGGCGGAACGTGAACCGAGTCGAATCGGTATATTCTTTTTTTGCAAACCCTCGGCAACTCGGCGTCCCGTTTTTCCGGTGGCTCCGAGGACTAGAGTGAGACCTTCTAAATTACTGAATTTATTTTGGTTATTGCTCATGACGTGTATCTCCTTATTTAGGGGTTACAATCACTTTGCTGATATGGATGGAGTAAATCTTGACTGTGTCCGCCAAATGTTTACCCGAAGACGCCAGATGTTGATTTAGCGGGAAGGGGGGTCGAATGTTAAACGGTAGGATCGCGGTGTTTGCCCCGCCCATCGTTTAAAAGCGCGAGTAAATGCGCTTTGCTCGGAAAAACCCGACATAAAAGCAACTTCTGCCAGTGAATACTCGGTCTCTTTCAATAGCGTCTTCGCTAATTTTCGCCGCGATTCGTCAACGAGGTTCTGATAAGTATATCCCAAATCGGATAATTTTCTTTGAAGTGTACGACCACTCATTCCCATATGGCGCGCTGCATCAGAGATTGCCGGAACACCCTCACTCAATGATCGTGCAATCTGAAGCTGAACACGATGGGTGAGTGTTTCTTCAGCCTCTAGTTTCGAAACTTCAGCATCAAGATGCGAGTCAAAGAAACTCGATATCATTTCGTCGCCAAGTCGATTGGGGATGTTTAAGTCTTCTGTGGATACGAGTATGGCATCACGATCTGCTTCAAAATGGACTGGGCATCCAAAATAAATTTCGTGCTCTTTAATTGAATTCGGTGGAGCGTGTTTAAAAAAGACAGCGACCGGTTTGAATTCCACTGTAGTAGCTTGCCGGCTGATGGATACGATGCTGGCTAGTGATGCCTCGTTTGAAAGTCGCATGCCCAAGCGGCGTTCGCCTTCGCGATGAAGGTGCATAAATGCGCCATGAGTGGTCGTTTCGATCCCATAGGTCGACACATTTGTTAGCACACGGGCGAAACGAACTGCCCGCTCATAGGACCCCTGAAGATTGAGCGCTGTTTTCCATGCCAGACCCAAAGCGCCGTACTCATCACAACGCATGGCCGCACCCGTTCTTAAAGGGAGCGTTAAGACTGTTTCATCAACTTCAGCGATCCGTTCAAGTAGTGCGTAGTATTCAATATCAGGCACCATTTGCGAAGGATCAATAGGGGCGAGAGGATTGATTCCAACGGAGCGCAGCAAAACATCCTTTTCGATGTCATCAGGGACTTCATTAATAATTTTTCTGACGAATAATGAGGTTATTTTATTCATTTAGCTACCTTCGACGTTAAAGGGTAACCTACGTGTGTTTTATGACTTAATTAATACGTAGAATTACAGATAAAATGATCATTATTCACAAACAAAGGAGCAGGCATCTAATTTAGTGTGCGTAATCCAGTAAGCTTCAATGTAAAGGCGTGTTTTTCTACTTTCAGATAAAGACGATCTACGTGGTGGAGTATAAATTTGATGACGTGGAGTTGGAATTGTAATGGCCGGGTGCGTATTAAGACATCTCATATTAATTTTAAGGAGAAACGATATGAGCAAGGAGTTGGAAGAGGGGTTGGAACTGGCGCTGGATTGGAACAAACTTGAAAAGGCGGTTGAGGGAACGAAAGGCCGCCGCGGTTCTGGCCGCCTCTATTTTCCACTTCGGCGAATTCACGATCCGCGAGGTGAAGGAATTCATGCGCGCGCAGGGTGTTGAAGTGCGTCTGTAGACGGCTCTATTTGATCACGTCCACCGCGTCGACCCGCCATTCGCCCTCTTCCCGAAGCTTGATGGTCAGCTCTTTTTCGAGGTCATCCAACTGGATTGCTTTCACGTAGAGCGTCAGCATGGCCATCGGATCGCCCGCGCCGAAGATGACGTCCGGCCAATTGTTGTTGTTGCTGTCGGAGGCGATCACATCGCCCGCGTCTTTGAAATCGCCGTCGCCGTTCGCGTCGACGTAGAGCAGTCGGCCCGTGGCGCCGTCATAGGCTTCGATCCGCATGGGAGCGGAAGCCACGACGGTTAGGTCGACCACTTCGGCGGATTCGGTGTCGCGGCGCTGAACGGTGTGGTTGATGGGCACCAGATAAAACGGATTGTCGCGCGTCTCATGCGCGTCGATCACCGCGGTGCGATTCTCCGTTCCGCCGGCGCGGTATTCCCATTGGCCTTCGGCGATCACCGCGCCATCCTCCATCCACGAGCAGCTCACGGTTCCTCCCGCTCCATCCGAGGCGGGCATTCCGGTGATGTCGATGACGCGGCTTTCGCCGGGCGACAACAAGAGGGGGCGGGAAAGGACGACGTGCTTGAAGGCGGGGCTTGCCTGCATCGTAAGCCATTGGTCGTTCCGCCAGTTCGGAGTTTCGACGCGCCCTACGATTAGCAGCGCGCCGGTCCGCGGCGTCGCGCCGGGATTGGTGAGATAGAAGCGGCCGTGGGCGGAGCGGCCGGGCAACGCGGCGCTAAGGCTGAGGATGGGTTGGATGTCGACCGGAATCCGCGCGGCGACGCGGATCCCCGCGGCCGCGGTTTCGCCGTGGCGGACTTCCGGTTCCGTGGCGGGGACGCGTTGCTCGACCGCGGCGTCGGATGGGGCGGGGGCTGCCGGCGCGTCGGCGAGTCGGGGCTCCACGGGTTGGCCGCGAAGTTCGTCCAGCGCGAGCTGAGCGCGTTCCACGCCGCGGGGGATGTTCATGGCTTTGGCCAGGCGAACGGATTCGCGCAGGATCGCCTCGGCCTCGTCGAAGCGGCCTTGGAGACGTAGAAACCGCGCGTATTTTTCGTAAAGCGGGAGTTCTCCGAATTTGTTTCCCATCCGCCGTTCGTTATCCAGCGCGATCAACAGCCATTGTTCTAGTTCGGGATGCGTTCCGCCTTCGTTCAACGCCAGATCGATGGCGGTGGTGAGGATGCGAAGCTGATGGTAGGTGTTGACGTCAAACGCGGTTTCCTCGAACAGGCCGTTCACGATCGCCCAGGCTTCGCGGGGACGCCCGAGCGCGTGGAGGACGCGTGCCTCGCTGAGTTTGGCGTGAATGATTTCGAGTCGGTCGAAGTGTTCCCACGCTTCGATGCCCTCCACGGCGGTTCGGGCCATTCGCGCCGCGTCGGGCGGCAAGGTTCCCTGTTGGATTTGGATCCGGGCGAGGTTGAGCCGGGCTTTGAAGTAGACGTTGGTCGAGGCGGTGTACTGGCCGGAATCCATCTTGCCGAGAAAGGTTTCGTACCATTCCGCGGCGTCCGCGGGATAGCCGTGGATCAGGCAGATGTCGGCGAGCGTGTCGGTCGCGTAGAGCGCGTGGCGGCAAACCTCGCCGCGCATCCGCTCTTGGCTGAGCGCGAAGGCGTCGTTGTATTGCAGAAACCAGTCGGCCAGTTCGGCGGCGCGTTTCCAGTCGCCCGCGTCGAGCGCGGCGTTGGAGGAATATTGAAGGCCGTACATGTAGCAGTAGTAGACGAACGTCGAGCAGCCTGAGGCGTTGGCGCCGTATTCCGGATTGTCGTTCCGCATGATGGGATAGGCGCGCGCGCGGACTTCGGGGAGGAATTCGAAGAGGGGGCCGTTGTCGGAATAGCTCTCGCAGGTGAGATCAAACCCCAGATCCTCGGACAAGGTGAACTCGAGGGGCCTGGTTTCGGCGCGGGCCTCGGCCAGCATGCCGAGGTTTTCCAGTTTTTCGATAATGTTGCCATACAGCACGAAATCGCGGCCGGGAATTTTGATGGCGTGTTCCGGATGAAGCCTGTGCTCGCGGTCGCGCAGGTAACGGAACAGCTTCAGGCCCCACTCCTCGTCCTCCTTGCCGGAGTCCACCTGCGCCTCCCACCAGATGATCCGATGAACGAAAAACGAATCGCGGAATTTTTCGTCCGCGAGATGGTAGGACGCGTCGAGCGATTCGAGCGCGGCCTCCTGTTCGCCGGCTCGGTAGAGTTCGAGCGCGCGTTCCATGTGAACCTCGCAAAAGGCTCGCTCCGCGGGAGAAAGCCGATCCAACGGCGCGGCGATCACGACCGGCGCGACGAGTGAAAACACGGCGAAAACACGGGCAAGGACGTGAACGTTTTTCATGAAACGGACGATATGAAATCCCGTATTGTTCATCAAGGGTATTCGACGTTTCGCCGCGCGCGGCGGCTTTTTCCAAAGTTCGGCTTGCTCGGGGAAGGGCATTATTAGACCCTCCATCTTTCTAAACAGAGAAGGAAACGACTATGAGCAAAGAACTCGAAGAAGGATTGGAACTCGCGCTGGATTGGAACAAGCTGGAGAAAGCCGTGGAAGGCACCAAGGGCATCATTCCCGTGGCCGTGCAGCACGCGGACACCAAGGAAGTCATTCTCGTGGCCTACATCAATCAGATCGCGTTCGAGGAGTCGCTCAAGCGCAAGATGCTGGTGTTGTGGAGTTCCTCGCGCCAGGAGCTCTGGATCAAAGGCCTGACCTCCGGCGAGACCTTCGAGCTGTTGGAGGCCTACGTGAACTGCGAGCAGAACTCGTTGCTCTTCGTCGTGCGCCCCAACCGCGGCGGAATCTGCCACACCAAAAACGCCTCCGGAACGCCGCGGAACTGCTACTATCGCAAGATCGATCTCGAAAATCCAACCCAGCTCGAAAACATCGACGCGTAAATTTATATTGGAGAATAGCATGGGCATTAAAATCAACGATCTCATGGCGAAGAGCGGCGTCAAGTTCGGCACCAGCGGCGCCCGCGGGCTGGCCGTGGAAATGACGGATCAGGTTTGCTATGCCTACACCAAAGGCTTTCTTCAGTATCTCGAGGAATCGGGCGCGTTGAAAAAAGCGGGCGAGGAGGTCGCGATCGCCGGCGATCTACGGCCGAGCAGCGGACGGATCATGGCCGCCGTCGCGAAAGCCGCTGCCGACATGGGCTACGCGCCCGTCAACTGCGGCTTCATTCCATCACCCGCGGTCGCGTTGTACGGGTTGGTTCACGCTTGTCCGTCCATCATGGTCACCGGAAGTCATATTC
>JARFRL010000143.1 GCA_029287275.1 Pontiella desulfatans | reverse complement strand
TTGATCCCGTGTTGAGGAATTTCCTCGACGAAGGTTTTATAGTTCAACGCGTGCACCGCCTCGATTTCCCAAGGGTGCTCCGCGATCTTGAAGATGAATTCGTCGAGCAAGCTCATTTAGACCTCCTTTTGTGGAACAGCCGCCGCGAACGCCTTGCGAATGCGTTCACGATGCGCGAAGAGAATGATGGCCGACGCGCCGGCGAGCGCGGCCACGACGTGCCCCGGGAAATCGAGCGCGTCAGCCAACAGCGGCAAAATCAGAAAGGCCGCCAAGCCGCTGAGAATGAAGCCGCGGCGGAACACCATTAGAACCGCGGTGAGCCCCAGCAGCATCAGGGCGATGGTGTGGTCGTAGGCCAGGTAGGATCCGATCGCGGTCGCGATGCCCCGCCCGCCGCGAAAACCCAACGGCAACGGCCAAACATGCCCGGCGATCACCGCGACCAGAACCAAGGACACCACGGGCGCGGCGATCTCGAACTTCCGGGCGAGCAGCACCGCGGCGACGCCCTTCAACGCGTCGCCGAGAAGCGTGATGACGAAGCCGGACTTGCCCAGCACCCTCCCCACGTTGCGCGCGCCGACCCCTCCACTTCCTTGGCCGCGAATATCCAGCCCGGTCTTGAGACGGACCAGATAGTACCCGACGCACACCCCCCCTAGCAGGTAGGCCAACAAGATGCAGATAATGTCTTTGCCCGTCACGCGTCGCTCCCCATGTTCGCATGGAGTTGACAGTCTAACGCGAATCGAACGAATTTCAACAAGGAAGCAGGGTTACTTGCCAACGCTTTCCGTGAACCTTGAAGCGTTGAAAACTAAATGAGGTTGTAGCGGCCGGGCGCGATCACGCCGTTGGGATCGAGCGCTTTTTTAAGCGCGCGAGCCGTTCGCCAGAACGGATCCTTTTCAGAAACCACCTGGTGCATGGAATTGATTCCGACGCGATAGGGCGGATAACCCATCTCCATGTAGCGGGCTTCCATTTCCTGAACGCAGGCGCGGGCGAGTTCGGCGCGCTCGGCGTCGCCGCGGTCGAAAGCTAGACTGATGACGCCTTCCATCGCTTTGTCGTCCATTAAATTAACCGTGATCGCCGGCTCGAATTGAAACTTGCCGAACACTCGTCGGGTTTCCTCGACGAGATTCCGAACATCCTCCCCGGTCGCGGGGACGATCGGAAGACAATACAACACGCCACAATTACTCTGATCCGGATCCAACCGAGACAAGTTGTCGAAATCGCCCGACGCCCAGTAGAGCGCCATGATCGAAACATCCGTCGTATCGCCGCGCGTCCACCCATACACCGGTTCGACCGCGCGTAGCATCATGAGTTGGTCGCGGATGAAGGGGATGAACGATAAAGCGCCGCCAAGCGCCTTTGATTTGGTAATCAACCTGTCGTTCAGAAACATCGTTTTGGCGAACCCGCCAACGGCGGCGCGAATTTCCCGGCGGGCCGTCTTCAGTCGAGCGGACGTTCCCAAAACGCCAATCGCCGCGCTCCACGGACCAAAGCCTCCGGCCTCGAGCATCCGAATCGCTTTTGCTCGCGTTGCTTCACCTGGCCGTTCTCCGGCGCTTACGAGCTGCTCATATAATAAAGGCGCCATGGTCATGTATGAACGCGTTCGGTCGCCCACGTGCGCGACCGTTGAGATGATTTCGCGCGCGCGCAACGACGCGAGCGCTTCAATCAACATGGG
>JARFRL010000129.1 GCA_029287275.1 Pontiella desulfatans | reverse complement strand
CATTGGATTGACGACGTTGCCGAGCGACTTGCTCATTTTGGTGCGGCCGGTCAGCCACCAACCGTGCGCGAAGATGGATTCCGGCATCGCGACGTTCATGGCTTTCAGCATCGTGGGCCAGTAGACCGTGTGCGTGGTGAGGATGTCCTTGCCGATCAGATGCGTGGAGCACGGCCACCATTTTTCGAACTGTTCCTCGTCGGATTTGTAGCCGACCGCGGAGATATAGTTGATGAGCGCGTCGAACCAGACGTAGGTGACGAAGTCCGCGTCGAACGGGAGCTCGATGCCCCAGGCCAGCCGCGCTTTCGGCCGCGAGATGCACAGATCCTGCAACTCCTTGTTTTTCAGGAAGCCGAGGGTTTCGTTGGCGCGGAAGGCGGGTTGGATGAACTTCGGGTGCTCTTCGATGTATTCAATGAGCCAGTCCTGATACTTGCTCATGCGGAAGAAATAGTTGGATTCGATGATCTTATCGACCGGCCGGCCGCACTCGGGGCAGTTTCCATCAACGAGGTCTTTTTCCGTAAAGAAGCGCTCGCACCCGACGCAATACCAGCCCTCGTACTCGGCCTTGTAGATCTCGTCGCGGTCGAACAGCTCCTGAAGCGTCTGCTGAACCACTTTTTTGTGCCGCTCTTCGGTGGTGCGGATGAAGTCGTCGTTTTGAATCTCGAGTCGCTTCCAGAGCTCTTGGAAGCGCACGACGGTCTGGTCGCACTGCTCCTGCGGGGTGATGCCGTTGGCGTCCGCGGCCTGCTGCACCTTCTGTCCGTGCTCGTCGGTTCCGGTCAGGAAATGGGTCGGCACGCCCAGCAGGCGATGATAACTGGCCAGCACGTCGGCGAGAATGGTCGTGTAGGAATGGCCGATGTGCGGTTTGTCGTTCACGTAGTAAATCGGCGTGGTCACGTAATATTTGGATGGTTTTTCAGTCATGGCGCGTCTCTTCTTCGGGTTTGAAAAATGAACGGGCGATGATAGGGAGAACACGGGAAGATACAAGCGTTGAATCACGCGCCCCGCCCTGCTAGCGTCAACTCTCACTTTATGAAAACTTAACCACAAAGGGCACAAAAAGCACAAAAGACACAAGCTCACCCAGACTGATTATGGGTATTTTGCGTATTTTGTGGTTAATTGCCTGTTGAAGAGAATATGAAATTCAGACCCTGCATCGACCTCCATAACGGAAAAGTGAAACAGATCGTCGGCGGCTCGCTGGCCGACGGCGCCGAACCGGAAACCAACTTCGTCTCCGAAAAACCGCCCGCGTGGTACGCCGAGCTCTATAAAAACGACGGCCTCTCCGGCGCGCACGTCATCAAACTCGGCTCCGGCAACAACGACGCGGCGAAAGAAGCGCTCGCGGCGTGGCCCGGCGGGATGCAGGTCGGCGGCGGCGTCGCGGCCGACAACGCGGCCGAATGGCTGGAAGCCGGCGCGTCGCACGTGATCGTCACCTCCTACCTCTTCCAGAAAGGCCAGCTCGACCCGAACCGGCTGGATCAGCTGCTCGCCGCGGTCGGACCGGAACGACTGGTGATTGATTTAAGCTGCCGAAAGAAAGACGGCCAATACCACGTGGTGACGGATCGATGGCAGACCTTCACCAACATGATCGTCAACGAGCATTCGCTCAAGAAACTCTCCGGCTTCTGCGCCGAATTCCTGATTCACGGCGTCGACGTGGAGGGAAAGCAACAAGGCATGGACGAAGAGTTGATTCAGCTGCTCGCGGACCATTGCCCCATTCCCTGCGTTTACGCGGGCGGGGTACGGAACTTCGCCGATCTGGAAAAGCTCAACACCGCGGGCCAAGGCCGCGTCGACGTCACCGTCGGCTCCGCGCTCGATATCTTCGGCGGCGCCATGCCCTACGAAGAGGTCGTCGCGTACTGCCGCCCCACGGAATAAGCGAGCGCCCTTCGGGAAGCTCGCTCCACACGCGGACGATTCTTTCCACGCGGCCAATCCACACCCCACGGACCGACCCGACAATGGTGTGGCACGGGCTTCGCCAACGGCGAGCCCGTCTCGCGAGACGAGGCGGCAGGTCCCCGCTCAACCGAATAGCGAGCGCCCTTCGGGAAGCTCGCTCCACACAAACAGGGAGCTTATCCCGCGCGGCTCACTCCCGATCGGTGTGGCACGGGCTTCGCCAACGGCGAGCCCGTCCATTCTCGACACGAAAAAAGCCGCCCATCGGGCGGCTTTTCCGGTTCTAAATCGCGGCGGATTTAGAAGGCGTAGGACAGCCCGGCGAGAATGGTCTCGTCGTTGTGCTTCGTTCCGGGCGACGGGTTGTTGTCGTATTCATCGCGCAGCTCGATGAACATCGCCAGGTCCTTGTAGAGGCTGCTTCGCGCTCCGGTGACCAGCAGACCGCTGTTGCGGATATCGACCTTCTCGACGTCCGCGCTGTACTCGATGTTGAAGTAGAAATCGGACTTTTCGGTGATGTTCCAGAGGTAGTTCACGGCGGCGCGATACTCGCCGTACGTATCTTCGCCATCGGCCGCGGTGCGCTCGTAGACGTAGTTGATACCGAAGGTCGCGTCGAGCTTCATGTCGTCCTTGTCGATGAAGTAATAACCGACGACGGGACCGATTTTAGCGCGAACGCGGATCTGTTTGATCGCGTCGTTGCGGGCCTCGCCGAACACGCCGCCGAAGAGTTTCGAGTCGCCGAATTTGTGGCGGTATTCCGACTGAGCGCGCACCTGGCCTTCGGTTTGCTCCTTCGGCGCGGTGGGCGAGCCGGTCTTGCCGTATTCCGCGTACAGCGTGTTGATGACGTCGTGGTGCTCGCCAAACCGATCGGCCCGCAGATTGAGCGTGAACAACGACTTCTCGCTGTTTCCGTTTTTATAGGTGGCGCCCAGCGCGATGTTGCTTTTCCACAGCTTGTTCGTGCCCGCCGCCTCATCCTGCGCGAATCCCGCCAACGGGGCCGCGATCAAAGCGGCCAGCACTACTCCCTTGATAACCTTCATATCGCATCTCTCCTTCATGGTTAATATCGAAAAACCATAGGGGACCCGCGGCGGGGGAGCAACCATTTACAAACTTGAAACTTGAAACGTGAAGCGCGAGGCGCAAAATGGATCGCACGCGAAAAACGGAGAACCAGATATGAGCGACTACACCTACACCCCGATGATCCAACTAAACGGCGACGCCACCACCTATCGCCTGCTCACCACCGAAGGCGTTCGCGTCGAACGCTTCAACGGGAAAGAGGTGCTCGTGGTGGAGAAAGAGGTCCTCGAACGTCTGGCCTACGAAGCCTTTCACGACGTCTCGTTCTTCCTGCGCCCCGCGCACATGAGGCAGGTCGCGAAAATTCTCGACGATCCCGACGCGAGCGAGAACGACCTGTTCGTCGCCCGCGCCTTTCTGGAAAACTCCATCATCGCGGCCTACGGCGAGCTACCCACCTGCCAGGACACCGGCACCGCCATCGTGACCGGAACCAAAGGCGCCCAGGTCTGGACCGACTACGACGAGAAGGAGGCCTTCTCCAACGGCGTCTTCCGCTGCTTTCAGGAGTTCAATCTGCGCTACTCCCAGATCGCGCCGCTCGACATGTTCGCCGAAAAGAACACCGGCAACAACCTGCCCGCGCAGGTCGACGTGTACGCGGGAAAGGGCATGGAATACAACCTGACCTTCGTCGCGAAAGGCGGCGGCTCCGCGAACAAGTCCTACCTCTTCCAGAAAACGAAATCGCTGCTCACCGAGGATAATCTCACCGAGTTCCTGAAAACCGAACTCTTCAACATCGGCACCGCGGCCTGCCCGCCCTACCATTTCGCGGTCGTCATTGGCGGAACCTCCGCCGAGGCCACCATGAAATACGTCAAACTCGCCTCCATCGGCGCGCTCGACCACTTGCCGACCTCCGGCGACGCGTCCGGCCGCGCCTTCCGCGATCTCGAGTGGGAGGAGAAGGTGCTGAAGATGAGCCAGGACTCCAAAATCGGCGCGCAGTTCGGCGGTAAATATTTCTGCCACGACGTCCGGGTCGTCCGCATGCCCCGCCACGCCGCGAGCTGCCCCGTGGGCCTCGGCGTCTCCTGCTCGGCCGACCGCAACATCAAGGCCAAGATCACCCGCGACGGCGTCTTCCTCGAACAGCTCGAGCACGAACCCGCCAAATACGCGCCCGCCAACCTCGGGAAACTCGAGGACGACGCGCCGATCATCGACCTCAATCGACCGATGGAAGCGGTGCTCGCCGATCTTTCCCAATATCCCGTCTGCACCCGCGTCCGGCTCAACGGAACGCTTATCGTCGCGCGCGACATCGCCCACGCGAAGATTCAGGAGATGCTCGACCGCGGCGAGCCGATGCCCGACTACTTCAAGAATCACCCCGTCTACTACGCCGGCCCCGCCAAATGCCCGGAAGGCAAACCCTCCGGCTCGTTCGGCCCCACCACCGCGCAACGCATGGATCCGTACGTCGAGGGTTTCATGCAACAGCGCGGCTCGATGATCATGCTCGCCAAAGGCAACCGCGGCCAAAACGTCACCGACGCCTGCGCGAAACACGGCGGCTTCTACCTCGGCTCCGTCGGCGGTCCCGCGGCCCTGCTCGCCGAGAAGAACATCAAGAAAGTCGAGATCGTCGACATGGAAGAGCTCGGCATGGAAGCCGTCCGCAAGATCGAGGTCGTCGATTTCCCCGCCGTCATCATCGTCGACGACAAAGGCAACAACTTTTTCGCGGACATCCTGCGGGGAAAATCGTAACCGCGCCAAAACGGCGCCCTTCGCACCGGCTTCGTGCTTGCATTCTCGCCTGACTCGAACAGTATAAAGCCATGAAGGCGATCCTGTTATACCCGAAATTTCCGGACACGTTCTGGAGCTTCAAACACGCGCTGAAGTTTATCCAAAAGCGGGCGTCTCTCCCGCCGCTGGGACTACTCACGATCGGCGCGATGTTGCCCGCGGACTGGGAAAAACGGCTGATTGACGTGAACGTGACCAAACTGACGAATGATGATCTGGCGTGGGCGGACATCGTGCTCGTCAGCGCGATGGTGGCTCAAAAAACCTCCGCGCGCGAACTCATCGCGCGGTGCGCGGCGGCGGGAAAGACCGTCGTCGCGGGCGGGCCGTTGTTCAGCATGGAACTCGAGGCGTTTCCATTGGTCGATCACCTCATCCTGCGCGAGGCGGAGGCGATCCTGCCTGAGTTTTTGCGGGATCTGGAAGCCGGGCGAGCCCGGCGCGTCTACCGCGCGGCGGGCTACCCCGATATCCGCGAGACACCGGCGCCCATGTGGGAGCTGGCGGATCTGAAGCGCTACGCGACGATGGCCATCCAGTTCTCGCGTGGATGCCCGTTCGATTGCGATTTCTGCAACATCACGTCGTTGTTCGGCCATCGGCCGCGCGTGAAGACCGGCGCTCAGATTATCGCGGAGCTCGACGCGCTCTACCAAGTCGGCTGGCGAAGGCCGGTGTTTTTCGTGGATGACAACCTGATCGGAAACAAACAAAGCCTGAAGCGCGATCTGTTGCCGGCGTTGATTGAATGGCGAAAAGGCAAGAGCGGGATTTCATTCAACACGGAGGCCTCCATCAATCTCGCCGACGACGCGGAGTTGATGCGATTGATGGCGGAAGCGGGGTTTGACACGGTCTTCATCGGCATCGAGACCCCCGATGAATCAAGCCTGGAGGAATGTAGCAAACAACAAAACAAGGGGCGCGACCTGTTGGCGGACGTGAAACGCGTCCAGCGCGCGGGCATGCAGGTTCAGGCGGGTTTCATCGTGGGCTTCGACAGCGATTCCCCATCCATTTTTCAGCGGCAGGTGGAGTTCATCCAGCAAAGCGGCATCGTTACCGCGATGGTCGGGCTCTTGCAGGCGATTCCCGACACGCGGCTCTACAAGCGCCTTCAGCGGGAAGGCCGCGTTCTGCGCGACCCCACCGGCGACAACGTCGACGGCACGACGAATTTCATCCCGCGGATGGATATGGACGTTTTGCGCGAAGGCTATAAGAATCTCTTGCTCCGCATCTACGCGCCAAAGCCCTATTACCAGCGCATACGCGTCTTCCTGCGCGAATACCATCCGCCGCGCGTGAAAACCTCGCTCAGCTGGGAAAATCTGAAAACACTGCTCTACACGAACGTTCGCCTCGGCATCGTGGGGCGCGAGCGCGTCGAGTATTGGCGACTCTTTCTCTGGACCCTGTTCCGCCGACCGGCCCTGCTGCGAACCGCGATCACGCTCGCGATCTACGGCCACCATTTTCGGAAAGTCTGCGCCTCCATCGACGCCTGACCGCGGCCACGGAAAAAACGAGGGCATCCTCGCCGTGACTTTCGCGGCGGATTATCGCACTCTTCCCCGTTCAACCCGTTATCGACGTTTTCGCTCGAATGACGGATCAGCTTAGTTAAAGGAAGGATTTTAGTCATGTTTTCAATTTTAATCTCAACCATGGTCACGGCTATTTTGATGGGCGGCTTGAACGCGGCCGGCGTGAAATCCGGCACCGCGACCTTTTTCGGCGTGGTCGGATTCATCGCGACCTTTTTCCTGATCGGCTTTCTCGTTCGCAAACGCGTCGCCAAGGTTCAGAACGAACTTCAGGAAATCATGATGAGCGCGCAGGCGCGCATGAACCGCAAGATTCAGCAGTTCCAGAGCAAACCCGGCGGGAACATCAAGCTCATCCAGCGGCAGCTGGAGGCGGATCAGAAGGCGATCTACACGGAGGGTCTTGAATTCACCAAACGCCTCGAACCCTTCAAGAAGTGGTCGACCATGATGGGCCGGCAGATCGCGACCATGCGCCTGCAATTCCTCTATCAACTCAAGGAATTCGAGCAGGTTGACGCGATCTTCGCGGGCAGCGGTTTTCTCAAGGGCCCCATGATGATGGAGCCGATGCCGGTGGCCATGAAGATGGCGCGGCAGTACAAAAACAAAGACATCGCCGGCGCGGAGAAAACCTTCAAGCGCCACATCAAATGGTTCCGAGCGGACCGCGGCACCCTGCTCTACGGCTTGATGTCTTGGATCTTGGTGAAGGAAGGCGAGCTGGAAAAAGCCCGCGATCTTTTGATGAAAGCGAAAGAGGCGACCGCGAACGACACTTTCGGCGCCAACTGGGAACGTTTGTCGAACGACAAACCCAAAAACTTCTCCAACGCCGGGCTGGGCGAGGAATGGTACGGCCTTTATCTGGAAAATCCGCCGGCCCCCAAGCAACAGCGCATGCGCCCGAACGCCCGCGGAAAACGGTCGTTTTAGCCTCCGAGCGCGGCCGCGGCCCCGCTTTGGCGCCCTGCCCGCGCCGATTGAATTTCTTTCAATTCACGGTGGATCATGGTATTTCAATGGCTCAGTACGCTCATTGGAATCGTCATGAAAAAAGCCGTGTTCATCCTGCTGTTGGTCGTCGGCGCGCTTTGCGCGGGGCTTGCCGCTTGGGTCCGTCGCGAAGCCCCGCCTTCGGCGGCGCCCCAAACGGCGAACCAACCGCCCGCGAAGGCGCCCAAACCAACTTCCCGGACGCTGATTCCCGCGCCGGTCCAGCCGAAGCCCGAGCCCGAGCGGCTGCTGGCCGAAACGAAAGTTGAACCGGCGACGCTGGAGGCTCAACAACCGGCCAAACCACGGCGGCCTTCCCAAGCCGAAGTCCACGCCGCGTGGATTCGGCATCAACGAAACGCTCAAATAAGTTTCGAGCGGCACCAAGAGCGCCTTGAGCGCGAAGAGAATCCGCGGCGGCGCGACCAACTGATCGAAGCGTTGGCGCGGCACGTTCGGATCGACACGCCCAAAGCCATCGAATGGGCCATGAGCCTCGAGGACCCGGCCGAACGAAGCGCGGCGCTGGAGGCCGTGAATAAAAACGCGCTGGTCGGGATTGGCGCGCGCTTCGAGATGGACGACACGGGCTACCCGAAGATCAAGAACACCACCGTGTTGAGCGCGATCGAATCCACCGGCGCGACCGCGGCGGGCGATTACATCACCGGCATGGTGAACGCGGATGGATCCACCACCGACTTCAGAGG